>MHYW01000038.1:0-457 GCA_001828545.1 Planctomycetes bacterium RIFCSPHIGHO2_12_FULL_52_36 | reverse complement strand
TCTCCTGATGAGAAAGGAGGTAGACGGTACCGAGGTGGCCGATGTCTATGTGGAAGAGATTGAGCCTGCCATACCCGCCCCCGCAAACAAGTAGCTAGTAGCTGGTAGCCAGGGAAAAAATTCAACCCTGGCTACTGGCTACTAACTACTGACTACTTACTTCTCCCTTGACTTTATCTTGCCCTCCACGGGGTTTAGCCTCAACTGTTTCATCCTCTGCTTATTTGCCTTCTCTAGCAGTACCCCCTGAGGAGTTATGGTAGTCACGCTATACTCTGTCCCCAAGATTACTGCCCCCTCACTGTACCACTCACCATTGATGATAGCCGCCTTCCGCCCGTCGTTATCAATGAGGATTGAGCTGACGGTGGGCAAAGGTCCTTCTACCTCTTGGGGTTTCTCTTCTATAACCAATGGGTGGAGTTCCTCAGGGGTAAGGAACGGCTCTCTGCCCCAC
>MHYW01000037.1 GCA_001828545.1 Planctomycetes bacterium RIFCSPHIGHO2_12_FULL_52_36 | reverse complement strand
AGGTGGCCCTGGAGGAGGCCGCAAAGGGCAAGGTAGTCTCGCTCGTCTCAAGCGGGGACCCTGGGGTGTATGGCATGGCGGGCCTTACCCTGGAGCTTGTTAGTTCCACGGGTTCAGCCGTACCCATTGAGGTAATACCTGGTGTGCCTGCCTCCTATGCGGCCTCTGCCCTCCTTGGTGCGCCGCTGGCCCATGACCATGCCATCATTAGTCTGAGTGACCTCCTTACCCCCTGGGAGCTGATTGAAAAGAGGCTCAGGCTGGCCGCCCAGGGCGATTTCTCCATCGTACTATACAACCCTAAAAGCTCTCAAAGGACGTGGCAGATAGAAAAGACACAACAGATACTGCTAGAGTACCACCCCCCCACCCTCCCTGTGGGTATAGTCAAGGATGCAGGCCGTCCGGGCCAGGCCGTATCCATAACCACCCTGGACAAGATGCTTGAATTTCCAATAGACATGACTACCACTATCATTGTGGGAAACTCTACTACCTTTGTCCACAATGGGTTCATGGCTACGAAACGGGGTTACAGGTTATGAACAGGAAATCCCTCCCCCTTGATGGGGGAGGGAAGGGAGAGGGTGAACACACCCCTTAATCCCCTCTTATTAGAGGGGAGAAATCACCCTCCCCCTTCCCCCTCCCGTTAAAGGGGGGGGAAGATTTATGAGAAGCTGTCATTTTTTTGTAGGGGTCTCAAAGTTATGATACTGGTGATGTCTGGTACGGCGGACGGGAGAGAACTGGTACAGGAGCTCAACAGGCGCGGTAAAAAGTTGCTTACTACTGTGGCCACCGCTTACGGCTCTGCCCTGTACGAGGATATGGGGCTAAGCGAGTTATGCGTTGAAGGCAAATTAGATAAAAACGGACTGGTAAAATTCATTGAAGAAAACGGCATTGATACCATCATAGACGCCACCCACCCCTATGCAAAGGATGCCTCTAAAAATGCCATAGCGGCCTGCAAGACCAAGGGCGTCAGGTATATACGCCTTGAGAGGAATTCTACCCAACTGCCCCAATCCCCCCTCCTTCATATAGTAAAAGACCTGGAGGAGGCAGTAGAACTCTCCAGCTCCCTGGGGAACCGCATCCTGGTAACCACCGGATATAACAGCGTCTCCAGCTTTATAAGGCTAAAGCACAAGAACGACCTCGTGGTAAGAATATTACCCGTCCCAGAACACATCCAGGGCTGTATCAAGATGGGCATACCCCCCTGGAACATACACGCCCTCCAGGGCCCTTTCTCCAAGGAATTCAACCGTGCCACCATAAGGGAGTTCAACATAGACGTGGTAGTCACCAAAGACGGCGGCAAGGAGGCCAAGACACTAGAGAAGATAGAGGCCTGTCTGGAAGAAGGCATACCCATAGTAGTCATCCAGAGACCTAGCCTTGATTACCCTTTAGTGTGCTCCAGTATACAAGAAGTCCTGGGGCAGGTATGACGAACTAGGGGCCAGAGGCTAGGGACCAGCGAAAAAAGATTGCTAATCCCGGACCCCTGGCCCCTGGTTTTGTGTCCTTTCATTGACAAAAACTATCCCTGTGCTAGAATCCAGTAGGCAGTAGGGAGTACGGAGTAGGGAGTCCTTACTGCCTGTTGCTTACTGCTTACTACCTACTGCTTACTCCCTACTCTTTCGGGAGGAGATGTTTAAACATGTACAGGACAACCTTTTTTCTGACTATCTTTGCCCTTTCAGCCCTTTTAGAAGGAGAGACAATGGCCCAGCAGACTAGATTCAACAAGGCCTTTTTTGATGAGGTGGAACCCATTAAACTCGTAGACCCCCTGGCCGTAACACTTGGCGCAATAGACAAGGGAGAGCCACTTGTGTACACCTACGGGGATGCGATAAAGATGGCAGGTCATTCCTGCCCCGCCATATCAGGGGGCTATAAACTCACCCAACTGGCCCTTAAAGAACTCTACAAAGACAAGACGCCCGTACGGGGCGAAATAAAGGTAACCTTCAGGGGAGGGGTAGAGCATAAGGTAAACGGCCCCATCTCCCAGGTAATATCCCTCATAACCGGGGCCGCACCCGAGAGCGGTTTCGGCGGGCTTGGCGGGGGGAAGTTTAACAGGAAGAACCTCATGGGCTTTGATGAGAAGAACGAGGCCGACCCTTCCTGCGTATGTTCAGTAGTCTTTGAAAGGGCGGATACCGGCAAAAAGATAGAAATCACTTACTCCAACTATATGCTGGACGCAAACCCAAAGATGGGAGAACTCATGCCCAAGTCCGTGAAGGGGATAGCCTCCGATGCAGAACTCAAAGAGTTTGGAAACCTGTGGCACGACAGGATCAAGACCATCCTGATGAACCCCCCGGACGGGATGTTCGTAATAAAAGAACTACAGTAGGGACAGGTCCCAGCAACCAGCAGACAAAAAGGTCGCTGAAAGCTGATTGCTGATTACTGATAGCTGATAGCTGTCCGTATCTTGAGGGTCCATTTAAGCATGATGAAACACGTCCTCATCCTATTTCTTGTCGCCCTGGGGGTGTTCCACTCTACCCCAGGCGGATTAGTCGCCCAGGAGCAAGCACCTGCCCCTGTACAAGAGGACCTCCAACAGGGAATTGAACTCCTTCAACAAGGTAAGGTGGACGAGGCCCTGCCCCTGCTCCAGAAGGCGGTGGGGAAAGAACCCACAAAGGCCGATGGTTACCGCGCCCTTGCCCATGCCTACAGCAAGAAGAGGATGTGGAAAGAGGCAGTGGAGACCTACCAGAAATACCTGGAGCTCAACCCAACGGATGCCCAGGCCCACAACAACCTTGGGGTGCTGTACAACATCGGGGGCATGGCCAACGAGGCCATCGCCTCCTATAAGAAAGCCATAGAGATTAACCCAAAGTTTATGGATGCCTATAACAACCTGACGGTAGTATACCTGAGACACGGACTACAACTAGAGGCCAGGGAAACTCTGAATACTGCCCTGGAGGTAGACCCCCAGAATCCAGAGGCACACTTTCACCTCGGGATCCTCCTAAGCAGGTCCAGGATGATTGAGCCTGCCATGAACGAATACAAGAAGGCCATAGAACTCAACCCCGGATATGCGGAGGCCTACAACAACCTCGGCATACTCCTGGACGGAGCGGGCGAGCAGGAGGAGGCGGCTAAACAGTGGACCAAGGCCATAGAAATAGACCCCAAATCCATAGACGCCTATTACAACCTGGGCTCATATTACTTTAATGCGAGAAAGTACGACGAGGCCCTCTCCATGTGGAAGAAGATACAGGAACTAAACCCGGAAGACCCCTGGCTTTACTTGCGGCTGACCGCCACGTACAACAAACTAGGGATGACCAAAGAGGCAGAGGAGGCAGGCACAAGGTTTGAGGAATTGAGGAAGCAGGCCGGGATAGAGATGGAGTAAACGAAAGGTTGTCATTCTGAGTGAGCCGAAGCCCTGAGCTAAAGGCGGAGCGAAGAATCTCCAGTTAATCAAAAGTTTTCTTTTTTTATAGGAATGTATGGTGAGTCCAGACGCACCATTTATTATTTTGGTGCGTTTCACGCACCCTACGGTACTTCCCTCCCCAATCGCATAACCTTGCTGTCTCCTTTCCATCTTTAAACCTGTCCATCTACAATCCCATGACAACCGTGGAAGTCGTCAGGCTTGTCAATTTTTGTAGCGAAAAGAGGAAACAATCTGGTATAAAATCCCCCCTATGGATATGGACATCAAACGTCTCCGTAAAGAATTCCCCGTCACAAAAAAATACACCTTCCTTGACCATGCCTGCATAGGGCCCCTCTCCCATAGGGCGGCGGAATACATGAGGGCCTTCGTGGAGGACATGTGCAAGAACGGTGGAGTACATGAAGACGGGTGGGTTGAAGAGGTAGAGAAGGCACGGGGGTTGACTGCATGTCTATTGGGTTGCACGGCAGAGGAAGTGGCCTTTACAAAGAATACCAGCGAGGGCCTCTCCTTCGTAGCCAATGGGCTGGAGTGGAAACAGGGTGATAATGTGGTAATAACCAATATAGAATTCCCTGCCAACGTCTATCCCTGGCTCAATCTAAAGGAAAAGGGGGTGGAGGTACGTTTTGTCCAAGAGGTAGAGGGGCGGATACCGTTTGAGTCCATCCTGGCAATGGTTGATAATAGAACCTGTGTCATATCGCTGTGTTTCGTAGAGTTCACCACTGGATTTCGCAACGACCTCAAAAGGATAGGTACCCTTTGCAGGGAGCGTGGGATAATTTTTGTGGTAGATGCCATCCAGGGGCTGGGGGCCTTGAGATTGGACGTAAAGGAGATGGGGATAGACTTCCTGGCGGCCGATGGACACAAATGGCTCATGGCCCCTGAAGGGGCAGGGATATTCTATGCCCGGCATGAGGCCATGGATAGGCTGGCCGTAAGGGAGGTAGGGTGGGCAAGCGTCGTCAATAAAGAGGATTATCTAAATTACAACTTCACGCTCCGCCCCGATGCCTCACGCTTTGAGTGCGGTTCTTTGAGTACGGTCTGCATCTACGGGCTAAAGGGTGCCCTGGAACTCCTCCTTGAGACAGGCATTGACCAGATAGAGTCCAGGATTACGGGGCTTACCAACTACCTCTGCGAGGGCCTTACGAAAAAGGGCTATAATATCTACAGTCACAGGAGGGAGGGAGAGACCTCAGGGATAGTCTCTTTTTATTCCAGTACGCACAACAATCCACAAATCTGGAAGGCCCTTCGGGAGAAGGGCATTATCCTCAGCCTCAGGGACGGCAGACTCAGGGCCGCCCCACATTTCTACAATACCCACGAGGAGATAGATAAACTTCTAAAGTACCTACCCTAAATCCATTACGTACAGTACAAAGTAGCAAAGGTTATGATTTGTATTTGCTATAGACGTAGGTAATCCGCCTGAGGTGGATTACTCATGGCTACATCATCCACAAATCAGGCCAAAATTTTCTTGACATGGAAACAGTTTATATGTATTATTCTCCTTCTGATTTGTGGGTTTAAGTTTGGAATGACCAGACTTAGAAAGGAGGGTCTTTTGCTATGAAGAGTTGGTTCGGAAGGGCAAGAGTAATCTGCCTAGTGGGTTTTGCCTTTTTTGTGGGACTGTCCTATGCTGGCCCTCAGCAGGCTATGGCTGACCTCAAGTGCAAGCTGGTAAACAAGAGCACTGGCAAAGGGGTCCCCGCCGAGTTTAGCGCCAGGGTAAAGGATACTATTGACAAGCTTTATGCCTGCGTAGACACTACAGGGAACGGTTGTACCCTGAAGGTACCCGACCCCAATGCCGTTTACGAGGTGAGGTGCTTCCAATGGAATACCGACTACAATCTGGTAGATAACACCCTGCCTCAGACTAATACCGGCCGCCATGCCGCCGTGGTAGAGAAGAGACTGCTTTTAGTTAAGGGTAACGGTGAGGCCAACTTCACTTGCGTTGACTGGAAACCAGATTCCAGCACCTATTCAAACCTTAAGGAAGGCGGCTCTGGCGAGTAAAGTACTAAAAACTATAGGGTCTTACAAAAAGGGTGTGGATGTCTTCCACGCCCTTTTTGTTTCTACTCAAATAGATTGGCGAAAAGGGCGGTAGCACTGTCTTGTCCCGCACCTTACTGGTACGGGGCTGGCGTAAAGGAGCCTCCAGTTGCGGGTCTTCATCCTAACCCTTTGGGTAGGTTTCGGTGGATTCCTGGGCACCATTATGCGTTACTGGATTTCCCTGGGGATGTACGCAGCCCTGGGGGAGACATTCCCCTACGGGACACTGCTGGTAAACTTCTCAGGGTGCTATTTTGTGGGGCTTTTGGGGAGCCTATTCGTTGAAAGGCTCCTGGTGGGGCAAGACGTTAGACAGTTCATACTCATAGGAATCCTCGGAGGCTTTACCACCTTCTCCACCTTCACGTATGAGACCCTCCAGCTCCTCAAGGAAAAGGATTTTCTACTGGGCGGTCTTTATATCGGAGGGCATTACTTCTTTTGTCTATTGTTTGTGTGGCTTGGCAGTCTGACTGCAAGGGCAATATAAATGAAAAAGACAGTAGAAGAAGGAAGACTACTGCGCATCTTTGTGGGAGAAAACCACCGCCACCACGGTATCCCCCTCTTTGAGGCCATCATCCAGAAGGCCAGGGAGAAAGGGCTGGCGGGGGCTACCATCCTGAAGGCAGTAGAGGGTTATGGCATCCATAAAAAGATACATACCCACAGGCTACTGGAACTGGCTGAGGAGATGCCCATAATCATTGAGATAGTAGATACCCCCGAGAAGATAGAGTCCTTCCTGCCCCTCCTGGACGAGATGATTAAGGAAGGCGCAATCACCCTGGAGGACGTGAAGCTCATTAGGTACACACCCGATTAGATAGTGGCAAGCAAAAATCCGTCTTAAAGTGCACCAAAGGGGAAGCAAATCTAATGGCTTCTACCGAATCCCATCCTTACCGGGTCTACAAGTTAATATCTGAGAAGCTCAGACCTATCTCAGGCGGACAGGAAGACCCACCCCTCGTGGTATCTGAGGCCCCCTCTCTACCCCTTGACAAAGACCCCTCAGCCCTGCAGATGCTCCACCGTATCGGGCTAATAAAGACTGCCAAAGAGACCTCCACCAACAAGGAACACCTACAAAAGATTATAAAGGATATTGCCCAGACCGACGGAAAGACCCCTCCTGATATTGAGAGGGTCTTCACCCTTTACTCCTCTGGCCCTGGGGCTATCTGCGGCAAATCCCCCCTTTGCGGTGAATGCAACCTCGTAACGGCGTGCAGGCATTTCCTCCGCAGACCCAGCATAAAGGAACTCCCCGCCCAAGAGAGGCCCAGAGAGAGGCTGGTTGCCATGGGGGAGGAGTCATTGAGCGATGCCGAATTACTGGGCATTATCATCAGGGACGGTACCCCTGAGGACAGTGCAGTAGACCTTGCCCAGAAACTCCTTACGCGGTATGGGGACTTCCGCAACCTTGCCACCAAGACCGTCTCCGAACTCTCCAGGATTAAGGGGATAGGAAAGGCCAAGGCGGCCCAGGTAAAGGCCGCCCTGGTCATCGCCAGGCGATATAACAGTACACCACTCCGTAGTGGTGACCAGATACACTCCAGTGCTGATATCTACCACCACTTCCACGAGCGTCTCAGGGATAAGAAGCAGGAGACGTTCCTGCTGATATTACTGGATAGTAAGAACCGCATTATCAAAGACTTACAGGTTTCTACCGGGAGTCTATCCTCAAGCCTGGTACACCCAAGAGAGGTCTTTAGTCCTGCCATAAGAGAGTCTGCCGCCTCCGTGATATTCGTCCACAACCACCCCAGCGGAGACCCAACCCCCAGCAAGGAAGACCTGGAACTTACCCATCGCCTCAGGGAGGTTGCAGAAGTGGTCGGTATAAAGGTACTAGACCATATTATCGTAGGGGCCGGCAGATACACAAGCCTTAAAGATAAAGGGCTTATGTAGCAAATCTTAGACCAGATTCCTTGACTTTACCCATCCTGGGTCTTATACTTTGTTGCAGAGGGTTTTCCGCCCGATGTGGATTATCTTCACCCGTGCGCCCATAGCTCAACTGGACAGAGTCACGGACTACGAATCCGGAGGTTGGAGGTTCGAGCCCTCCTGGGCGCGCCATTATAAGCACTATGAAACTATTTAACTACACAGTAATCCTGGAACCAGAGACCGACCCAGAATTCAAGGGCTATTACAACGCCTCCGTCCCTGCCCTACCAGGTTGCTTCAGTTACGGAGCAAGTAGACAGGAGGCCTTGGAAAATATAAAAGAGGCTATCTTGTGTTATTTAGAAGACCTCATCAAGCATGGAGAGGCTATACCTCCAGACATTATCCCGGATGTTGAGAAGGTTGAAGTAGCCCTCAAATGAGGCTACCCAGGGTTACTGCCAAGGAGATAGAAAAGGTAGGAGAAAAGTCAGATGAAAAGAAAACGTTCCTCACTATTAGAAGTTGTTGGATTTTTAGCTGGTTCGTTTATTGTTATTTGGCTGCTGGATGGTTGCGTTAAGAAGAAAAAAGGCCGCGACTTGATTGTTGTTAGCTAAGCGACCTTATTTTAAGGGTCACACTTGAATACTCACGAACACTACATGCGTCTGGCCCTGAAGGAGGCCGAGAAGGCACTGGAGGAGGACGAGGTACCCGTAGGGGCCGTGATAGTGCATGAGGGTCATATAATCGCCCGTGCCCATAACCAGAGGGAGAGGCTCAAAGACCCCACTGCCCATGCCGAGATGAT
>MHYW01000036.1 GCA_001828545.1 Planctomycetes bacterium RIFCSPHIGHO2_12_FULL_52_36 | reverse complement strand
GGGGGAAAGACCTCATCACCCCTGGGAAGAAGGCTCGGAACTCTAGAAACTTGGGTGTAAAGCCCATATCCTTTGGCCCGAACCTGCCTTTTCTCCACCAGGGCTCGGCCACGTGACGATTGGTTACTACCCTTCCATCCTTACTTACCACAAACCCCGTGCCAGTGTACTCATAGGTAATGGGGCGCGGGCCCTGTTCCTCTTCACTAAGCGTGTAAGAGCCCAGGATTAGACAGACCCCTTTGGTGTAGTCCTTGATAATCCTTTCTGCAATGGTCCTATGGGTCTCCAGAACCATTACACGTTTCTGTACCTCCTTCTGGAAGACCACTGAACGATAAAAACTGGAGAGGACAAATCCCACCAGGAGGAAGAGCACTAAGAGGGTAGATAATCTGAAACGGAAGGAGGATTGGGTAACGGCCTCCCATATCAGTTGTTTAAAGAAGGCGGTGGCGGTGTTTAGCCTTCCGCCTGGTTGCTCCCTGGCAATGGCTACTGATTCCTCCAGCATCTGGCGGAATGGCTTGCATATCTCCCCCTCTTCCAGTTTAATCCTGAAGCGTAACTTAGGCCCCCCGAGCCCAAATTCTATCAGGTCCCCATCCTTGAGTGCCACCTCCTCCACCTGCTCATCGTTGACAAAGGTACCCTTCCCCAAATCCCTCAGTATATATTCACACTCCCTCCATTCTATCTCTGCATGGCGGGGGGCGATGGTAGTATCCATCGTAGGGTCAAAAAGGAGGGTGCTTGAGGGATCGGTCCCGACCACCACCTTGTCCTTATCCAGTACCTCTGTCTTGCCCCTCCTGCTACCTTTGATATGTACGAGTACAGCTTTCATTTCTTGCCACGCAGGCTAAAGCCTGCGGCTACCCCCGAATTGTCAATGGGGTTTATGCTCGCAGTAATAGCGATAGACCTCCTCTGCGAAACTCCTCAGGGCATAAATCCCCTGGCCCAGTTCCTCCAGACGCCTCTGGAAGTCCCTCATACTGACGAAGTGGTCAGCGATGTATTGGACCACGAAGGTCTCCGCCGTTATAAAGTTTATATCAGGCCCTTTGTCTTCCGGGCCCTGATATAGCTTGTAGGCTACTATATCCGTAATGGTCTTAAGGGCAATATCCTCGCCCTTGCTTATCTTCTCCTTTACCGTCTGGAAGGTGAGGCGTCTCTTTCTCTGATAATCACCATACACCCCCTCGGCCAGGCTCTGGAGGCTACTAAGGTCTCCCGACGTCTTCTGACGGAGGTCCTCAAGGCTATCAAAATGTTCAGTTATATACTCGGCTACTGTGGCCTCTGCCATGACGTGGTCCTCATCCTTCCCCGTACCTTGCAGGAGTTTATAGGCAACAATATCCGCTACCGTCTTGAGGCTAGGCTCTTTTTTCACCCTGGCTAATATCTCTAGATAATCAATGGCCATCTGATTCGCTCCATCCGGGCAACCGTAAGGGCTGCCCCTACTTTCTACATTATTATTATATCCTAGAACGCCCCCAGAATTCTATTGTCTAAAAGATATTGCATAAATAAGATAAGTTTGTTAAGATTTTTATGTAGCAAAACAATGCGAAAGTCCATAAAGGGTCAGTTAATCCTCCTCTTCCTCCTGCTCAGTCTCACCCCTACTGCTGTAATCTTCGTTATTTACAGCCCTGGTATGCTGAAAGACCTAAAAATCCAGGTCACCCAGTGGCTCAGTACCAACAGTAAAAGTCAGGTAAGGCTCATTACCCTATGGTTGAGGGGAAGGCTGAGAGAGACCGAATTGCTAGCCACCTCCCCACAGTTTATATCTTGTCTCAAGTCTAGTAGGGCATCCGCCTCAGGCGGACAACGTGCCCCTACAAACCTTCCTGAGGCCAGGCTTACAACGCACGAGACAAGCCCGCACGCCACAGGGTTATACCTCTTTGATAAAGAGGGGGAACTGAGGGCATTCGTAGGAAAAGAGGCTGAGTCCGCCTCAGGCGGATTCCCTCACCTGGACAAAGAGATACTAGGCGAGATACTCCGGGGAAGCCCTAGTCTCCATTACCTTCCAACGGGAGTGGCTATGCCACTTTCAGCTATAGCAGCAGAAAAGACATCTAACCACTCCCTATTTATCTCAATACCCCTATCCGTTCCTGAGACAAAAGAGGTCATAGGAGGCCTGGTAGCAGAAATAGACCTCCATCAGACCAAAGGTATCCTGGAGGGTATATCTCTCCCTGACACCCATAGCTTTCTAGTGGACGGCAATGGCAGTGTGTTGGCCTGCCTGACTCCTGGACCTGAAGGTAAGGCATCCGCCCCTTCGGCTTCCCCTTCGCCTTCGGCTCAGGGCTTTGGCTTACTCAGGGCAGGCTCAGGCGGACAACGTGCCCCTACAGATTCTCTAACCGAAGGCATAAAGGCCTGTCTGCAGGGCAAGAAGGAGGGTTATTCCCCCTGCGTTTATACCAATCACCTGGGGCAGAAGGTGCTGGGGACGTGGGGATGGGTTCCTGAACTGGGGGTAGGTGTAATAGTGGAGGCAGATGTCAAAGAGGTCTTCCGGCCTGTAGCCGCCATGCGGGGGCGACTCTGGTGGCTTCTATTAATAATAGGGATAGGAGTGACCATTGTGGCCATCTTCACGGGCCGTAAACTCTCCGAACCACTTGTAACGCTTGCTTCCACGGCCCGAAAAATCGCCCAGGGACACCTGGAGGAAAGGGCAAATATCCAATCTCCAAATGAGATAGGCGAGCTTGCCCAATGTATCAATCAGATGGCAGACTCCCTCCAGGAGAAGAACGCCCAACTCGCAAGGATAAATGAAAAGCCGGCAAAAGATGGACAGTAGACAGTAGGCAGAATATACAAATAATTTTCCCCCTCCCCAACGCAGTTATCCCCCAAGGCTCTTCAGCAGTGCCTGTATCTTCTCTACATCGTTGGTCGGGGGGGCGCACGTCTTTAAGGGTATACATACGTATACAACAGGTCTACCTTCCGGACTGGGGGGATAGGGTAACAACCCCTCCTCCCCTGGGTCATGTACGGTGACAATCTTCCCTGGGCGATAGGTGGCCAGGGCCGCCTCCTGTAGCGCCCTGGTCCCAGGGTCTGCCTTTTTACCGATGATTACTGCATAGGCAGGTGGATTAAGATGGTAGTCCATGGCCAGGGCATAGCTGGCCGCAAAATATCCCGACTCCAGGGCCGAACCTGCAAAGGCCTGTAGTGTCTTTTGGGCCTTGTCATAGTATCTGGCCTCGTGGGTGATATAGTAGAGTCTGTCCAGCACCATAGCCATTGTGGGATTAGCCGCAGGGGTAGGGACGTCCTCAAAAGGTTTTCGTCTAATCTCTTTGGTAGCACTGGGCAGGTCAAAGAACCCACCCTCTTCCGGGTCCCAAAATTCCCTGATACAATGATCCACTATAGACTGGGCATCCTGCAGATACCTACCCTCTCCTGAGACCTCGTAGGCATCCAGGCAGGCACTGGCCATCTGGACGTTATCCTCCAGCAGGCCCGTAATCCTGGCCTCTCCCCCTTGATAGGTGTGAAAGAAGCCCTGTCCCTCCTTGTAGGATTTGGCCAGGAGGAAATCAAGGGTCTTCAAGGCAAAGTCCCTGACATTCGTATCGCCAAGGAATTTATATGCCTCAAACCATGCGGACACCATCATCCCGTTCCAGTGGGTGTACTTGTTCTTGTCCACGAAGGGTACGGGTGGATTGTCCCTGGCCTTCTTCAGTTTCTCCCGTGCGGTTTGGAGTAGATGAGTTACTTCATCTGGAGGTATTCCCAACTCCTTTGCCAGGGTCTCAATCCCCATTGTGATACGTGGTACTTTCCTCGTGGGGTCGTGTTTCATCTCTCCCTGTCCGCCTGAGGCGGATATGCCATAAAATGTCTTGATGGCCCCTGATTCCAGGGGGTCCAACACCTTCTCTACCTCTTCGGGCGTCCAGGTGTAGTAGTCCCCATCATCACCACTGCCTATATCGGCATCCTGAGAGGCATAAAACCCCCCGTGCTCCTGGTCTGAGGCCTCCCTCCTGACGTAATCCAATACCTCCAGGACTACCTCCTTATAAAGGTTGCTCCCCGTAGCGGCGTAACCATGGATATAATTTTCCAGCATCCCGGCCTGGACGTAAGACATCTTCTCAAAGTGGGGGACACGCCACTCCGGGTCTACCGTATAGCGGAAGAAACCTCCCCTTATATGATCCCTTATCCCTCCCCTGGCCATCCCGTCCAGGGTCTTCAGGGCAAGAGTTAAAAAACCCTCGTCCTTTTTTACTGCACCCCTGTAGAGGGCGAACTTCACGGCGGCTACGCTGGGAAATTTGCTTACTGTACCGAATCCTCCGTGTTCCAGGTCTCCTTCTGCAAGGATGACAGAAGCAATCCCCTCCAGAAGTTCCTGGGAGAGTCTGTCTGGTCTTGGCCTGCCCACGGTCAGGAGTTCCTGATAGTGCTTTTCGGCCATGACCAGCACGTCCTCCTTATTCTCTCCGTAGAGTCTGGCAATGCGCGGTAGCAGGGTCTTCATGCCTTCTTTACCCCACTTGTCCTCAGGAGGGAAGTAGGTGCCCCCATAGAACACCTTTCCCTCAGGTGTAAGAAAGGCCGTCAGGGGCCAGCCCCCATTGCCCGTCAGGGCACTCACTGCCTCCTGATACCTGCGGTCTATGTCTGGTCGTTCGTCCCTATCTACCTTTATAGCCACGAATAATTGATTTAGGAGTTGGGCCACCTCAGGGTCTGCGTAGGTCTCCTCGTCCATGACATGACACCAATGGCACCAGATGGCCCCTATGTCCAGGAGGATAGGACGGTCTAGCTCTCTGGCCTTTTGCAAGGACTCCTCTCCAAACTCATACCAGTCTATTAACTGGTTCCTGGCACTGAGAAGATAAGGACTCTTGGCCTGGGCCAGTCGGTTCTCTTTCACCGCCTGCGGAGTCACCGCTTTCTCCTCAGCCCGCAGAGTCCCTGCAGGAATTAAGAGTACCAAAAATAAGATGAAAGCCATCATAGAAGACCCCTGCAAAAGTTTGAGAATACCCCTAAATTTCCCCCTCCCTTGAGGGGAGGGGGAAGGGGGAGGGTGACTGTCTGACTCAGCTAAGCTGGTATGGGATAAGTATATATGCATCATATTGATAATCACCCCCACCCTTCCCTCCCCCATCAAGGGGGAGGGAACTAGGTGGTGAAGTCCACAGAAAAATATTTTTGCAGAAGTCTCATAGGTATTGGCTAAGCCAGTGGGTGGTTGGGGTCAATTATTTCTCCAGACGCCTGAAACTGGAGACCTCAATTGCCCCCTTTTCTTTAAACCATTTCCCCTTAATCTCTAACCTTGCGCCGTGATATTCCTCATTTTTAACCAGAGGGAGGCCCTGCTGATTCAGTTTATAGCTGAGCCCTTTGCTCTTGAGTTCCTCTATCTCTCTACCTTCCGCATCCACGGCCTTTTCTACGGAGAAGACACAGGTGTACCCAAAGATACTGCACTTGGCCCCAGGGTCAGGAGATTTTGCCTCTCCGCAGGCCTGACAGTTATTCAGGCCCGTAAGTGTGACCTCTTTACCTGTCTCTATTGCGGTGCTACCACCTTCACTCCCAAGAGCCACCTCCGTCCAGACATAGAGGGATAAACAAAACAATGCCATAAAAAGGCATGTCCACCCTTGACGGATTGACGTAACCCTGCTGGTGCTTACCATGTAACCCCTCCTTCCAAAGAGACAATGAAACTCCCCTATTCTATCTGTAAGGTGGGAGGCTTTCAACTGGTGTAGCACGAGGAGAGGGGAAAACCAGTTAGTAGCTAGCAGCTAGTAGTCAGGGTTGAGTTTTTCCCTAGCTACTTGCTACTAGCTACTGACTACTGTCTACCGGCGTCTGTTCCAGGGGCAGGAAGGCATCTTGTCCACCGGTAGGGTCAAGGAGCCTGAGGACGTCGTTGTTAATCTTTTCTATCTCCTCTTCAGTAAGATTAGAATTATAGACTTGATAGGTCTTATCTTCCTCTGGACTATATAAACACACGAAATCCCCTTGTTCGTCCTTACCCTGTTCCTTCAACTTCAACAGCTTCTTCCTGAGGAGGAACAGGCCCAGGACGTATTGCATATTCTTTGCCCATAGTTCCGTTACCCCCTGGAGCCTTGAAAAGAGGTTTAGTATCACGGCATTGTCCACTATCCTGCGCCTGGGTTCCTCTTTCTTAGGTATCCGGGTCTTCCAGAATGAAAAGAAATCTTCGGGGTTCTGCCCCTTTTTGTCCGTAGCGGCCGATTCGGCCGGACTGCCCACGGCCGCAGCCTCGCCACTCCAACACCCCAGGCAGAAGTCTTTCCTTAGAAGACACTCAGTCTCCAGGCAGAGGGTGGAGAAAAAGAATTCCTCTTCCTGAAAGACCCGCTCGCAGGACGTGCACCGGCCAGAACCTTTGGAGACGTTCCATTCCATTTAATTTTAACTGTAGGGGCAATTCATGTTGAAAATCCGCCTCAGGCGGGAATTGCCCCTACGATACAAGAGTTTAGTGGGTCTTGTTGATAGCCTTTTCTACCTTCTTCATGACCTCTTCCAGGAGGGTCTGGCTCCTTTTGGCGGCCTGGAGGACCTCCTGGCGGGTCTTTTTTACCAGGTCCGCATCTTTTATAAGGGCAAGGTTTACTTCTACGTTAACCTTCCCTCCCAGGAGGGCCGCATTGGCGAGGACGGAGGCAACTACAACATCACCCAGGAGATTAGGGTTGGATATGTCCACCATCTTGTGGGCATGTTCCAGGAGGTTCAGGGAGAGCCTTGCCGTCTGAAGGGGCACCTCCATGGCACCCTTCAGGGCCGACTGGATGGCCTGTGAGCGGGCGTCCTTTTCCTCCGGCGTAGATTTGGGCAGGCGATAAGCGTCCAGGACTGCCTGATAGACCTCCATGTCTCTATGCATAAGCCCCAGGAACTCCTTCCGCATCCGCCGGATGTCCTGGTCCATCTCCTTTAACGTGGCCTCCGTTTCCTTAAACTCCGCTCTGCCTATGGTCATGTTGGCCGTCATGTTAGCCATGGTAGTAGCCAGTGCCCCTACCAGGGCGGAGACACTCCCACCGCCAGGAGTGGGCGTCCCAGCGGCGGCATCTTCAAGGTATCTCTCCAGGGGTTCTTTTGTGTATAGTATCTTTGCCATGTTTTTCCCACATCGAGAGCTCTGCAAAAGCCTACACAGCACTACTTGTCATTCTGAGCGAAGCGAAGAATCTGGTCTTTTAAGAGATTCTTTCCGCCTCAGGCGGACTTCGCTCCCTCAGAATGACATGTAAGTAGGGTTTTTCAGAGGTCTCACATCGTTCTATCGCTGGATAATCACCTCTGCACCTGGCGTTACGTAGTCGTAAAGCTCCTCCACGTCCTGGCTGAGCATGCGGATACACCCATTGGAGGATTCCGTGCCAATGCTATCAGGCTCGGTAGTACCATGGATACCGTATCCACTGAGGCCAGGTTGGTTCTGAAAACCCATCCATCGGGTACCTAACACGTTCTGCGGGCTCCCATAGGCATAGACCTTACCATCCAACGGGGAGAACCAGGTAGGTTCTTTCATCTTAATTTCAACGATGAACCTCCCTTCCGGGGTCTTGTCGTTCTTTCCCAGCCCTATCGGGTATTGCTTCAGGTAATGTCCATCCAGGAGGAGGGTCAGCGTGAAGTCACTCTTGTCCACCAGGAGACCGGTCTTTCCCTTCAATACCCTCAATGGCTCTCCAACACGCAGTAGTGGGGAGGACTTCCGATTAAGTCTCATGAGGAGTTCTGCCGTGGTGTTATGCTGTTTCGCAATCTTAACAAGGTTGTCGCCCTTCTGTACGTTGTAAGTCAGTAAATCGGGACTGGTGGCAGCGGAGAAGACAAGGGCATTATTTAATTCCTCCAGGTGCCTGCGAATGAGCTGTCGCCTTTCTTCGGAAGTCTCCATGAAAAGGGCCTGGGAGTAAAGGTTCCTGGCATCGTATTTCTTGTCTTTCTGTAGACATTCGTAGGCCTGCTGAAGGGTTTCCTGGAGGGTGGACTGGCTGGCCGTAGTAGATGCCGGCAAAACAGCAGCACCCGGGAGGAAGGCGACTTCCTTTGTCAGGATTGGCCCTGCTACTGCTGGGGTGGTAGCAACACCAGGTGTCTGGACGGGATTCGCCTGAGGCAGACTGGGCAACTGGAGTGGCCCTGCCACTATAGGTTCCGAGGGACTGGTGGAGACGTTCGCTTGCTTAGTATCGGATGGGGCGGTCTCCGCAGGCCTGCTGGCCAGAGGTGGTAGTGGCACTCCTGCCGGAGGTGATTGGGCTGTTCCCCCCTGAGAGGGGGCTGGAGTGGATGCTTTTGTATCAACGGCTTCTCTCCTGTCATGGCCAGACCCTCCGGCGGACGGTGCAGGGCCAGGGTTTGTACCTTTAGCTATGTCTTTAGCCGTGTCTTTCGTTGTAGCCTTAGTCGTGTCTTTGGCCGTATCTTTAGGAGTGGTCTTAGCGGGGGTGGCTTCAGACGTCTTCGCCTTCTTAGTAACCTCCTTGGCCTGCTGGCTGGGAGTTACCGTCTGGGGAGGGGTCGTCTTGTGGGTGGTATTCACCTGAGGCGAACTGGGCGTCTGGGCAGTAGGCTTCTTTGCCTTCGGAGATTCTTTAGCCTCGGTCTTAAAGAGTATGTCGGTCTTCTGGACTACATCACTCTTGTCTTCGGCCTGGGCTAGGGGGGGTAAAAAGAGAACACTACATAGGAGGAGGAATAGGGTTATCATGTTAGCATAGATTGTCTCAAAGAACTTGCCACCCTACAGGGAGAAACAATAGCATACGGGAGGGCTTCTGTCAAATCTTTTTCCCTAATCCCTAGTCCCTACCCCCTATTCCCTATCTAATGACTGCGGCGGACGTAGATGTCTCTGGCTATGTCTTCGTCCAGGGCAAGCTGGGTCTCCCCCATCTGGATGACGAGGGTGGGCTGTTTCTGATGCACCCTGATGGCGGTCCCTGGGAGTAGCCCCATGGAGGAGAGCCTGTCCAGTCTGGGGTGGTGTTCGGTGGTTATGTAGGCCACTTTTGCCTCCTCTCCTGGGGTGAGTTCCAGCAGGCTCAGGACCAGGGGTCTGAGTATCTTTTTTGCCCGCTGGCAGCACTCACCCGGGGGTATGAGCTTTCCGTGGGGACACCTCACCGGGTGACCCAGCAGGGTGCATATACTGGTGGTAACCTCATCATTGAGGAAGTGCTCAAACTCACAGGCACTGGAGTCCATGGTGTCGTGTTTCACCGCCAGTATATCCTTCAGGAGTCTTTCTGCCAGACGGTGGCGTCTTATCACCTGCTCTGCCTCTTTCCTGCCTGTGGCCGTGAGGACGATGAGGGAGTTATACATATGGACGAGTTTTTGTCGTAACATGTCCTGGAGGACGGCGTCTGCTACCTGGGGGTCTATCCATTGAGAGACCATGTCCCGGCTGGCCCTCTTCCCAAACTCCTCTTCATGGGTCCATATATGTTCCAGGACTTCTTCTATCTTCGGTTCTGTCATGTTTAGACTCTGGACATTAGACTATAGACTTTGGACTAAAGACAAAGAGTCCAGAGTCTATGGTCTATAGTCCATTCAAATGGCCTTCATAATAAGGTTCAATATGCCTCCTACCAGGAAGGCGTAAGGGACGATAAAACCTATAATGAGGGCCGCCGTGGCAATCCCTCTCTCCTTGATTATAACCAAAAAGTTGGCCAGACAAGGGACAAAAAGGGTGATGACCACCAGGGCCACCAGGAGTTGGACAGGTTCGGCCCCCACGCTCCCATGAACCCTCTCCAGGGCCTTAAAGAGGCTTACTGCCCCGTAGTCCCTCCTGAGGAAGCCCAGGATGAACCCCTCCGCAGTCTCCGGAGGGAGCCCCAACCAGTTACTGACCACCGGCCTTCCGGCCAGTTCAATGTATTTTAGTGCCCCTGTCTTGCTGAGGATAAAGAGGGCAAGCGTCCCCATGAGGAAGAGGGGGACGGCCTCACGCAGGAACCACTTGACCCGATAAGCCGTCTTTAACAAGATATTATACAGCTTGGGACAACGGAAAGGGGGCACCTCCATGATAAAGTCAGAGCGCCCCCCGGGCAGTACCTTTGAGGCCACAAAACCTACCAGGATAAGTTGGAAGGCGATAATAAATACGTAGAGGGCAAAATAAAACCCAGAAATACTCCCCATGACAAAGGCAATAACCCCTAGCTGGGCTGAACATGGGATGGCCAGGGCCATAAGGAGGGTGGCAATTATCCTCTCTTTCTTGGTGTCCAGTATCCTTGTAGTAAGCGTGGCCATGGTGCCGCAACCCAGGCCGAGGACCATGGGCAGGACGGCCTTCCCCGTCAGGCCAATCCGCTTGAACAGCTTATCCAGCATCACTGCCAGGCGTGGGAGGTACCCGCTATCTTCCATGAGGCCAAAGGCCAGGAAGAAGAAGCCTACGATAGGGAACACGATGGCTATGGCATACGTCAGACCTACCTGTATAAGTCCTGCCTGACCATCCAGGAACAGCTGGTAGCCCAGATTCTGCGGGCTGACCAGCATCTGTCCCAGTAAGCCCAGGTAGTAGTTTATCCCATTGAAGGGGACATGGAAAAGGGTAACGTCTTTTCCAGCAAAGGGTACGGGGAACCAGAGGTCAAAACCCCCGGAGGGCGTACCGGCGTATCCGAAGACCTTCTTTTCCATAAAGTCCACGCAGACCCCGGCACCGAAGACCCCTACCAGCTTGTAGATTGCCCATAGGGAGGTGATGAGTATGGGGTAGGCGGCAACAGGGTGCATGGTAAGGTCTCCCAGTACCTCGGATATGGTCCGCTTAGTCCTGAGGTCTTTACGGTACAGGTGGAGACAAAAGAGGATACAGGACGCCATTCCACTGGCTAACTTGAGAATCAGCCCCAAGGGGGGAGCGGAGGAGAGATACCCCTGAAAGAAAAAGAGGAGCATGTCCATGATTTTGTAGCCCAGGGCGAAGGCAAAGACTGGTATAAGAAAGAAGAAGAAAGAGGCTCGCAGGAAGGGGTGGGATTCCATCCGCTTTGGGGCCGTGTATACGGTCTCATGGAACAGCCTTTCCACATAGGCCGCCCTGATGCGGTTTATTGCATAGCTAAGCGGGTCACTGAATTTCCTCTGGATAGAGTCACGTATCTTAGAGACCTCTCCCTGTACGGTCTTTGAGTAGCCCAATTTTTCTGCCACGGTGAAGTCCCCGGACAAGAGCATGAGGGCCATGGCCCTCCTGGGGTACCCATTGGGGATAAGGGGCTCTATCCTGGAGATGCCCTCCTCAATCTCCCGTCCGAAATCCACCTTGAGCGAAGGAACGCCCGCCTGGGGTAGTGCATTTAAAAGATGCCCTATACCTTGCTTTTCAGTGGCCACAGTCCTGACCACAGGGATACCCAATAGGGACTGCAGTTTGCCTGTGTCTATGCTAATACCCCGTTCCAGGCACTCATCCCACATGTTGAGGTCAAGGACCACGGGTAGGCCCATCTCAGCCAACTGGGAGGTGAGGAACAGTGCCCTGCGGAGGTTCTTGGCATCGGCCACCTGAACGACCCTCCTATGCCCTCCCCGGAGGAGGATGTCCCTGGCCACCCTCTCGTCCTCGGATTGGGGGATGAGATTATTGACCCCTGGGGTGTCTATCACCTCTACCCTCCCATCTATCCCCTTACAAGTACCCCTGGATACTTCCACTGTAGTCCCCGGATAATTGGAGACGATTACGTAGCTCCCAGTAAGGAGGTTAAATATGGCACTCTTCCCTACGTTTGGGTTCCCCACCAGGGCGATGGAGGGGGCATGTAGCCCCGATTTCTGTGGTTTTGATTTCTTTTTAAACATTTCATACCCCTGCAAAGAGGGGTCAGTAGTTCATGCAAATGAGTCTCAATTACACCCCCACAGTATATTACCTTTCCCCCGGTAAGTCAATGTCCTTTTAAAGTAAGAGGCGTGAAGGAGTAGGGGCAGATCGTGCCAGAGGCAGACCCGCCTCAGGCGGGCCTACGTGTCTGCCCAATGGGAGGAGTAGGGGCGATCCGCCTCAGGCGGACGGGTCTCCCCTACCGATGCCTGGCCGAGGCTGATTTGCTGTATGGCCGAGAAAGTGTAGAGGGTACCCTTGTCTATCCCATTGCAGTATCTTTTAAGACCCGCCCATGCCTCGTAACTCTTTAGATTGCTGGGCCAGAAAGGAAAGGTGCTACACTGCTTTGGCCTCACCGGGTATATCTGGCATCCACCAGGTCCGCCCCCTGCCAATACGGTACCGGGTTCACTGCCTGCCTTATACATTACACAGTCCCCACCGGAGAGTTCCTTAAGGCTGAACCTGTAGCCTATCCTCTTGAGGTATTTTCTGGCAAACTCTTCCGCCTGGAGTCCGAGATAGAGGGCGATATTTTTTATCTCCTCGGTCGTGGTCCACACATAACCAGTATCCCCCCTACAGCAATTGCCGCACCTCTGGCACTGGAAGCGGAGGCCATCTTTGTACCACAGCCCTGCCTGCGCTACGGTGGGAAGGTTCTCTTTTTCACGATTCTTCATGGACAAAAAAAGAGAGGAAGGTATTTGACCGTTCCTCTCTTTTCTTTTAATCAAAGACGTTTTATAAGAAACTATTCATAGTGATCTGGTACCCAGACCTTTTCTTCGTACTCCTCCCAGTAACCGCCCGGAACGGACCTCTCTTCATAATGGCCATCTATGCGTTTGTCACCCTCCGTATGCTCGGGGACGTAGACTTTCTCTATCTTGGTGGTATCCACCCACCTCTTATTCTTATTGTACTCCCAGTGGCCCTCCACGAGTTTCTTTCCTGTAGTGCCACTGGCAGTACCAGGGGCGGCGGCCTCAGGAGATGCGGTCTTCTTGGTGGCCTCCAGTTCCTCCACCTTCCGTTTTAGCTCCTCCACCTCTTTCTTATCGTCTTTCCTCTGCATCTCGTCGCCGACGGTCTTGCCGATGAGGGCGCCGCCACCCGCACCTATAGCCGCACCAAGACCGGGGACGCCAAAGGCTGAGCCTATTGCGGCACCAACACCAGCACCACCCAGGGCACCTACACCAGCACCCGTAGCCCCTTTGTGCTCTGCCATACCTGCACAGCCAGCACCTACAAAGGCTAACGCCAGGAGAAAAATAATTAAAGAGTTTTTTCTCATCCCTTACGTTCCTACCTCAAACATGCCTGTATGGTAGGGGCGTATTGTCGTGCCTCAGGCAGATTCGTCCGCCTGAGGCGGAGCGAACAATACGCCCCTACAACCTATTCCGGGAGCCAGACCTCTTTGTACTTGCCACTGCCCGATGGTTCTTCAACGAGACCCTTCTTGTACCAGCGACCATCTATAAGCTTCCTGTCTGCAGAGGCCTCTGGAGCGGCGGTCTTCTTGGCGGCCTCCTGTTCCTGGGCCTCTTTCTTCTTCTCCTCCTCCTTCTTTTTATGCTCCCGCTTGACGACTTGACCGACAGCGGCGGCCGCACAACCAGCCCCTGCAAGGGCTACTGCCAGGAGAAAGACAATCAGTAGGTTTTCTCTCACCCCTTACGTTCCTACCTCAGACATGTCTGTATAGGGGCGTATTGTCGTGCCTTAGGCAGATTCGCCGTGGCGAACAATACGCCCCTACAACCCTTAACGAGAAGAAGAACTTCCTCACCAGAGGAAGTTCTTCTTCGTCATAAAAACCTGCTGTCCGTGCCGCGGTCTTTGCCTTACTATTCCGGGAGCCAGACCTCTTTGTACTTGCCACTGCCTGCTGGGTCTTCAATCATGCTCCTCTTGTACCAGCGACCGTCTATAAACTTCCTGTCCGCAGAGGCCTCTGGAGCGGCGGTCTTCTTGGTGGCCTCCAGTTCCTGCACCTTCTGCTTTAACTCATCCACCTCTTTCTTATCGTCTTTCTTCTGCATCTCGTCGCCGACGACCTTACCGATGAGGGCGCCACCACCAGCACCTATGGCCGCACCAAGACCTGGGGCGCCAAAGGCTGAGCCTATGCCTGCACCAGCCGCAGCACCGCCCAGGGCACCAATACCTGCACCTGCAGCCCCCTTGTGCTCCGACGCAGCCGCACAGCCAAACGTCACAAGGCCTAAGGCCAGGAGACACACGAGTAAGAGGGACGATGTAAACCTGTTTGCCATTTTGTTAATACCTCCTTCCAGGGTATCTTTCTTCCAAGACATATCTTTTACCTGTAAAAAGTTATTCTAATAAACAATGCCTAAAAGTCAAGGGAATTTGGTTGTAGGTTGTCAGTCGTCGGGAGACTGGAGGCCAGGATGGAGGGCTGACCCACTGTCTGCGCCACCGAAAACTCCAGGATACACAATGTGTAAACCCAGGTACACGCCTGGAATGTAGGGGCAGACCTACGTGTCTGCCCCTTAAT
>MHYW01000035.1:455-8190 GCA_001828545.1 Planctomycetes bacterium RIFCSPHIGHO2_12_FULL_52_36 | reverse complement strand
TCTCCTGATGAGAAAGGAGGTAGACGGTACCGAGGTGGCCGATGTCTATGTGGAAGAGATTGAGCCTGCCATACCCGCCCCCGCGAACAAGTAGCTAGTAGCTAGTAGCCAGGGAAAAAATTCAACCCTAGCTACTGGCTACTGACTACTTACTTCTCCCTTGACTTTATCTTGCCATCCACGGGGTTTAGCCTCAACTGTTTCATCCTCTGCTTATCTGCCTTTTCTAGCAGTACCCCCTGAGGAGTTATGGTAGTCACGCTATACTCTGTCCCCAAAATCGCTGCCCCCTCACTGTACCACTCACCATTGATAATAGCCGCCTTCCGCCCGTCGTTATCAATGAGGATTGAGCTGACGGTGGGCAAAGGTCCTTCTGCCTCTTGGGGTTTCTCTTCTATAACCAATGGGTGGAGTTCCTCAGGGGTAAGGAACGGCTCTCTGCCCCACTGCCCTTTGTCCAGTTGACTCTCTAACGAACTGGTATCCAGAGGGATGGGTTCAAACTTTGCCAGGGTAGCCACTGGGGCTTCTGGTGTCTTCTTCTCTTCCTGGGTACGGGCGGCGGCCCTCTTACCAGCACCCTTCTCTATTGCTGGTGCTGCAACCTCCTGCTTTACTGGGGGGCCTCCTTTCAGGTTGCGGTAGTTGACTATCACCACAATGACGAACAAGACGGCGAGTACCCCCAATAATAATTTCCTCTGTTTGTCCATGACCTTCTCAGTAGGGGCGACCCGGCGGGTCGCCCCTACTATCTAGGGCCTCTTCGTCCAGACCACCTTGTGGCAGAATAGTATGTCCTCCCTTGGCACCACCATGGGTTCGTGGGCCGTCATGTTGTGAGACTTGAGGACTACCATGCCAGAGGCGGCATACGCCCCTTCGCTCCGCTCAAGGGCAGACTTAGGCAGACTCCCTACAAAGGCTATCTCCTTGATATAGACCTTGCCAGTACTGCGGAGGCGGCAGATGACCAGGTCCCCCGACCTTACCTTCTCAGAGGGGCAGACTATGACCTTTGTCCCCCTGGGGTAGCCCGGCAACATACTGTTGCCACTCACGGTGAGCCCGTAGGCATGCTCATCAGTGACATCAGGGAGCCTCTCCAGGGGTTCATCTATTGACCCACCCACGGGGAGGCCGGCATCGTCGTAGGCAATCTCCGTCTCCCCTGCTGCCACATAGCCTACGACAGGGATGTTTTGCGGCGGAACGACGAACCCTGGAAGCCTCGTTTGGGTAGTCCTGCCGCCCTGTGCAGTAGCACCTGTCTTACCTACGGCCTCCTCTTTAGGCGTCCCCCCAAGGAATTCGCCGTGGCGGACCTTAGGCAGATTACCTGCCGCCCCTTCCTTGGTTATCCTGTCCCCTGGGTCAGGTGGAAAGTCCTTGCTATCGTTCAGGAGGTATTCTACCGTAACACCGTAGGCCCTTGCCAGGTTCAGGGCTACCTCTCCTGCCAGCTTTTTCAGGTCCTCCCTCTCATAGTTCCTGTAACTGGAGATAGGTATCCCCGCCGCCCTGGCCGCGCCAGACTTGCTCCATCCCCTCTCCGCCCTGAGTAATCTAAGTTTTTTGCCTACCTTCATAAGTGCCTATGTAGCCAGAACTAGCAAAATATTTATAAATTTAGCTTGACAATTTAACCATATTTGGCTATTTTAGCCTGTGTTGAGCGTTTTAGCCTGGTTGGTGGTGCAGAATCTTAATGTCTAATACACTTCTGCCACCACTTTACTTAATTCTCTACAAATAGTCAATAGCCAAGCTGGGGTTTTGGCAATCCTGTAGGGGCGACCCGTCCGCCTGAGGCGGATCGCCCCTACCTGGAGACTGAGAGTGAAGGGATGGATTATCAGCAATTAAAAGAGGTCTTGATGCGCAAGTCACTGGAGGAACTCTATGTCCTCAGGGGGGAGCAGTACGGTTCAAGGGAGTCCCTGGTGGAGGACATCATTGCCCATGACGATGGGTGTCTGGAGGAGATATTGGGACTGGAGGGGAGTCTATTGTATCTGTTAATGGGTAGGAGGCGGTAATAGACAGTAGTCAGCAGGTCAGCAGTCAGTAAGTCAGCAGGCTGATTGCTGATTCCTGATAGCTGATTGCTGACTACTGATAGCTGACAGCTGATTACTGATTCCTGATAGCCGACTGCTTACTTTTTTATGGGAGGAGATGCGATGACACGTTTTCTAAAGGTAAAGGAGGTTTGTGAGCTCTTTGGTGTCAGCCGTTACACCATCAGGAACTGGGTGGAAAAGGGCAAGTTCCCTGCCCCCATAAAATATGGTCTCTACCTCCGCTGGCCGGAGGAGGACATCAAGGCCCTTGTAGATAGACTCAAGAGAAACAGGTGGGAGGAGGACCTGAAGTGAGCCTTTTACTTCTGAGGTAAACCCGTTCGGAAATTCTCAACCCTTTTCCTTTTGATAAAATATGCAATTTGACAAACTATAAGAAAGTGTTATAATTACTATATAACAATAATTAATTTTAGTGTAATTGTTAATGGTTTTTCCATACAAAGGTGAACTTGTGCGTCCTGATATTACTTTTGGAGAATACCTCCGTGAATGCCGGCTAAAGGCAGGCTATGGGTTGCGCAGTTTTGCTGTTGTAATTGGCATGCAGCCCTCAAATTTAAGTAACATTGAACACGGAAGACTACCCCCACCTCAAGACGCAAAAGTATTGGAGTTTATTGCGGAGACTTTAGGTCTGTCAAAAGGTTCAAAAACATACAGCTTATTCTTTGACCTAGCTGTTAAGCACAAAGGAAGTGCATTACCTCCAGATGTAGCCTCGTATGCAGAAAAAACCCCCGGAATTCCAGTACTACTCCGTACAATAGAGAACAAAAAACTCTCTAAGAAAGAGTTACAAGAGCTAGCCGAGTATATTGGGGCAAAATATACGAAATGAATTTTGGTGAAGTGCCCAGATATACTGTGGGAGAGATCGAACGTCTAGCAATTTCTTTCTTGAGAGAAAAATGTAAACCTGCCGTATCCATACCCATTGATATAGACTACCTTATTGAAAGTGAACCAGGTATAACCCTAGACTACATGCAACGTCTTCGTGATAGGTTTAACACTGCAGGGTTAGTATGGCGTGTGTCTGAAGGTTGCTTTATCGTGTACATTGACGAAACTATCGCAAACGAAAACCCTAATTTCTATCGTTTCACGGCTGCTGAAGAATTGGCTCATCTAAAGCTACATAGAAAGATACTGGAGGGCATAACCAGTATAGAATTGGCAGTAAAACTATTAGAATGGGACGGTTACTGGGAGCTGGACAGAAATGCCAAGAGATTTGCAGCTGCATTACTTATGCCCAGTTATCTAGTCGCCCAAGATGCCCGTGATAAGTATAGGCTGATTGTAAACGAAGTAGGTTTTGGTGACGCAGAGGCAATAAAAAGATACGTGGCTGAACTACTAAGCAGAGAATATCAAGTTTCATCTGAAGCCATGAGTTACAGGCTCAACGAGTGGCCGATAAAAATAATGGAAAAAATTGACGAGGCGGTAAGAGAACAACTGAATTTTCTGCCAGATTAAAGAAGCTAGTCTTAGGACCCAATCTAGGAAAGGGTGTAGAATTGAAAACGAAGAAGGTACTTATCCTTATAGAAGACGACTATGAAGACCTGGAGGGGTGGTACCCCAAGCTCCGCCTGCTTGAGGAAGGGATGGAGGTGGTAGTGGCTGGTCCCGAAAAGAGGGTCTATCATGGGAAGAAGGGTTACCCTATGGAGGCGGATTGCAGGGTGGAAGATGTAAACTGGAAGGACTTTGACGGGGTAATTATCCCCGGGGGTTATGCCCCTGATAAACTAAGACGTTACCCTGCAGTATTAAGGCTGGTAAAGGCAATGGGAGAGGCGGGCAGGGTGGTGGCGCCTATATGCCACGGGGCCTGGGTGCCCATCTCGGCAGGGATAGTGAAAGGTAAGAGGATGACCTGCTTTTTTGCCATAAAGGATGACCTTAAAAACGCCGGGGCCTTATATGAGGATAAGACGGTGGTAGTGGACGGCAATATGATAAGCTCCCGATGCCCCTCAGACCTCCCCGATTTTTTAAAGGCAATAATAAAGACAGTAGTCAGTAGTCAGCGGTCAGCAATCAGCAATCAGTAGTCAGCAGACAGTAGTCAGCAGTCAGTCGTAGCCGCAGGCCGTGCCTGAGGCAGGTCTGCCTTTGGCATGACTTTAGCCTGCGTGAATAGTAAGCAGTCAGCAGTCAGCAAACGGAAGGCCGATAACTGATAGCTGATTGCCGATAGCTGATTACTGATAGCTGATTTCTGACCCGCCTCAACGGGGGGCTAACTCCAAGCCAAGCTCTCGTGCCTTGTCATAGCAGATATTGGCCTCCTCGTTCCTACCCAGATTGACCAGGGCCCCGCCCTTGAGGTACCATGCCTCGGCGTTCTTCGGGTCAAGCTCCAGTGCCTTGTCAAAGCAGGTGATGGCCTCCTCATCCCTGCCCACCTTGTCCAGGGCATTGCCCTTGTATACCCATACCAGGGCGTTCTTCGGGTCAAGCTCAAGTGCCTTGTCAAAGCAGGTAATGGCCTCCTTGTACAGGTACAGTCCGAACAACAGCATCGCGCCCTTGTTCTTCCATGCCAGGGTGAGCTTCGGGTCAAGCCCTAGTGCCTTGTTATAGCAGGGGATGGCCTCCTCGTACCTGCCCAGCCTGTCCAGGGCCACACCCTTGTTGTACCATGCCGCAATGTGCTTCGGGTCAAGCCCTAGTGCCTTGTCATAGCAGGGGATGGCCTCCTCTAACCTGCCCAGATATTCCAGGGCCAGGCCCTTGTTGTTCCATGCCAGGGCTAACTTTGGTTCAATCTCCAGTGCCTTGTCAAAGCAGGTAATGGCCTCCCCATACCTGCCCAGCTTGCCCAGTGCTACCCCCTTGTCGGACCATACCAGGGCGAACCTCTGGTCAAGCTCAATGGCCTTTTCGTAGGACTTAATGGCCTCCTCATGCCTGCCCAGATTGTCCAGTGCATTGCCCTTGTTGCCCCATGCCAGGGCGTACTTCGGGTCAAGCCCCAGTGCCTTCTCGTAGCACTGGATGGCTCCCTGGTAGTCACCTGTGTCAAGGAGTGCATTCCCTTTTTCCAGGTAGTCTTTGGGGGCTTCTGTCATGGACGTCTCCCCTGGCCGAGGGCCGTAAGGATTTTTGTGATGGTTTCAGGTTCAAAGTCTTTTCCATAAAAGCGTAGGGTGTAGGGTGGGCACAGCCCACCATACCAGGCTTTAATTGGTGGGCATAGCCCACCCTACATTTCTTCAGGCGTTCCTCACCCGAGAGGGCCATCAGACGGTTATGAAACAATTCTGCTGCCTCTGGGGCGGTGTCTTTCATTGTCCCTTCTGTGCCCTTTCGTAAACCTCCCCTAACCCCAGGGAGAGGGATTGTCTTTGCAGTTTCCCTACTCCCTTTTAGCCTGGTAGGGTGGGCTGTGCCCACCCTACTTCTTACCAATCTCTATCTCATCCACCACCAGCGTCAGCCCGCTCAGGCCCAGGCGGTGGGCGCGGCCGTAAAGGGTTATCTCTCTGCCCGACTCTATTCGGAACATCCTATCACCTGGCCCTGCTCCTCCAGAGGCGGACTTGCCCATACTGGCTACTACGGTGAGGTTTTCCATGGAACTTCCAGTACCTACCACAATAAAATTAAGATACTCTGGAGGGGGGAAGTCCTGTAGCCTCATCCCCTCCGGTGCGAGGCTGGCGAAGCGGCAACGTAGCTTCACGTATTTATCCCCGTAGTCCGAGGCGTAGGAGCCTGAGGCAAACCTGGCAAAGTCCACCTCCTTATACTCTGCAAGAGAGGCGGGTTTTTCCGGGGTGGCCCTGCCACTGGTCCGTTTTGGTTCACCTGAGGGGGACTGTAATCCGCCCGAGACAGACGTACTGCTATCAGGTTCACTCTCCCGTTCGCCCACCTCGGGTTCTTCGTCAAGGGACCTCCTGTAGACGGCCCCCCAGTAGCCTCCCCACTGGGTACTCTTTGGGGTCTGCTTTTTTCCAGTTAAGGATTTAGGCTCGGCCAGCTTGAGGAAATCCCTGGCGCCCTCGCCGCGCACTTCATTGGTACTGCGGGGCGCGCCCACCCCTTCGCTAGGGCTAGGGACCGGCTTTTCGTCCTTCTTATCAGAGGTCTTTTCTTCGGGGGCGGGTCCTCCACTGCCCCCAGGGCTGGCCTTCTCTGCCACCCCTTTTTCTGCCTGGGGTTTATCCTCCCCTGCGACTGCCCCTACAACTGACAGTAAGGATATGACCAGTCGTGCCTGAGGCAGATTCGCCAGGGCGAACATTAAAACAAGATATACTCCCACTCTACACATACGTCCTAATCCTTTCCTTCGTTATGCCCGAGACAGGCCTTTTAATTATCCTTAACATTTTTCCCAGTATACATGCGACTGGGGCTGTGGTCAATACAGACCTCAAAGACCGGGGACGTAGTCAGGGATCAGCAGGTCAGCAATCAGTAATCAGCAATCAACTATCAGCAAGCTGACTGCCGACTACTGACTGCTGATTGCTGATAGCTGATTCCTGATAGCTGATTTTTGAAATTATTGTTTAAAGGAGTGTAACCTTGTGGCATCTCTGAGTTGACATCCACTGGAGATGTGGTAGACTTCTACTTAAAGATTTCCACTCCGCCTGAGGCGGACAAAAAACTGGTGGGCCGGGGCGTGTGCCCAGAGAGGCAGGCTAAAAAAAATAAAGGCCGAAAGAACATCCGCTAAGGCGGACAGCCCTGGCCCCCTTTCATTAAGTAGGCAGTAAGCAGTAAGGAGTAGACAGAAGACACAGTTATCGGGTTAACAGGCGATAACTGGCACCGATAGCTTACAATTTTATCCTACTTAGTGCCTACTTACTGCTTTGGCTTATCCGTGGGGCTATCCTCTTTATGAATTCCAGACCCTCCAGGCACGGCGGTTCTGCCGTTTGGAAACCCAAACAAAGACGCTTCTTGCAACTGCTTTCCTCCGGGAGCAGCCTGGAGGAGATTGCACGGGAGCTCAAGGTAAGACCCGGGCTCCTGTCCAGATGGAGGGCACTGCCGGGCTTCCAGGAGGCCCTAGAAGAGACGTGTAGGGAGCTTATTATGGAGGAGATGCCCCGCCTCCTCCAGGCCCTCACGGAGAAGGCCAAGGAGGGCAACGTCCAGGCCGCAAAAATCCTGTTTGATTATATGGGGCAATTGAGGGGTAGGAGCGAAACAGACATTGGAGACCTTACGGAAGAAGAAAGGAAAGAGTTCAAACTCAAAGCTCTCCAGAGGATTGACGACCTTAGAGGGCGAATTGAGAAGCTTAGAATCAGTAGTGGCCAGCAGGGAGTCGTGGGATAACCCCGAGGCCTTTGCCAATAGATACCTGAGACATTATCTTACTGCCCCCGCCGCCCCCTTCCACAAGGAGTTATACCACCTTATGGCCTCAAAGGAGGCCAACAAGCCCTGCACCAGGCCTGCCCTAGAGCGGAGCGAAGGGACGGTGCAGGGCAAGCGTGAGACCGTTGCCGCCCCAAGGGGTCACGGTAAGAGCGTCCTCACTAGCCTGGTCTTTCCCCTCTGGGCCATCTGCACCCAGAGGAAACGCTTCATTGTCCTCCTGTCCAGTTCCAGCGCCATAGCCGAGGGCTTCCTGGCCTCCATTACCAGGGAGCTGGAGGAGAACGCCC
>MHYW01000035.1:0-401 GCA_001828545.1 Planctomycetes bacterium RIFCSPHIGHO2_12_FULL_52_36 | reverse complement strand
GCTTCCTGGCCTCCATTACCAGGGAGCTGGAGGAGAACGCCCTCCTCAGACGGGACTTCGGGGAGCTTGTGGGTAGGGAAAAATGGACGGACCGAGACATCCTTACTTCATCAGGCATAAGGGTATCGGCCCGTGGGGTGGACTCAAGCCTGAGGGGCATGCGCAACTTTGAGAGCCGGCCGGATTTGATAATCTGTGACGACCTGGAGGACGAGGAGATGGTCCTTAACCCCCAGAACAGGGAGAAGTTGAAGAACTGGTTCTTTGGCTCGGTACTAAACCTCCTTGGCCCCACGGGGGACGTCTTTGTCATCGGCACCATCCTCCACCACGACAGCCTGCTCTCCCTGCTTATTAAGGCCTGGAGGGCCTGCTCTCCCTGCTTATTAAGGCCTGGAGGG
>MHYW01000034.1:12821-14444 GCA_001828545.1 Planctomycetes bacterium RIFCSPHIGHO2_12_FULL_52_36 | reverse complement strand
GAAAGCAGTACCGTGGCCATAAGCATAGGGATGGGGTTTAGCCCGAGAATCTCGCAAGTGGCTACTATTACAGGAGCAAGCACCACCATGCAGGTAACGTTATTGACCATGCTTGAAAGTACTGCGACAACCGTCCCCAGAAACACCATAAGGCGCCAGGGGTCTCCCATGGTCTTCTTAGCGGTAATGATACCGAGATATTCAAAGAACCCTGTCTTCTGTAGCATACCCACCATAACCATGAAGGCCACAAGTAGGCCAATGGTATGCCAGTCTATGGCCTGGACGGCATCTGTCTGGGAATAGAAGCCAAGGAAATGACCCGCCATGAGCATGAGCACTGCACCAGTAATTGCAGCGATGGTGCGATGAATCCTTTCAGAGAGGATGGCTACGTAAGTGCCACCAAAGATTGTCCCAGCTACCAGGACGTGCGTGGGGAGATGCTCAAGGGCCTCAAACTTTAGTGCCAGGAAGGCACCCAGGAGGGCAACAACGGCATAGATAGAGACGTATAAAGCAGTATAGCGTGGAGCAGTTAATGCCTGCACGATTACCTTTCCTGAGAACGTTACAAGGACAGGTCCTGGACCAGCCCGTCATCTTGGGCAACCGTCCGCCTCACGTAGATTGCCCCTACTAGAAAAATCGAGGCAGAAGTCTACCATCTATAAAAGGCGGTGTCAATGGTTTTTCCTTGACACTATGTAGAGTATGTGGACATAGGTAATCCACCTCAGGCGGACAATGATGAATTCGGAGTTAGTATTTCGGAATGCGGAATTGAAACAACTCCGCATTCTGCATTCCACACTCTGCATATAGATGTCCCCCTATCCTTTAAGCCGGCTTATTAGCGCAGGAACCACCTCAAACAAATCCCCCACCAGCCCCAAATCTGCCACCCTGAAGATAGGGGCCTCGGGGTCTTTGTTGATGGCCACAATGTGTCTGGCGGTTACTATCCCTGCCAGGTGCTGGGCCGAGCCGGAGATGCCACAGGCAATGTATAGTTCCGGGCTTATGGTCTTGCCCGTCAGGCCCACCTGGATCTCCTGGGGTCTCCATCCTGCGTCCACCACCGCCCTGGAGGCGCCCACTACACCCCCCAGGAGTTCTGCTAACTCCTCCAGTATCCTAAAATTCTCTGCCCCACGCATCCCCCTCCCCCCTGCTACAACTATCCTTGCCTCTGAGATGTCCGCCTTAACCCCCTTCGTGTAGATTATGTCCCTGAAGACTATAAGAGGGTCTGTCGGTAGAGTAGAAACGTCCAGCATTTCTACTTTTGCAGGGGCAGGTTTAAAACCTGCCCCTACTGCCTGCGCCGGGGGAAAGGCGTTGGGCCTCAAGGTTGCTACCTGAAATCTGGGGACGGTGCTTTTTACCCTGGCACTAAGCCTCCCTGCATAGACAAGGCGTGTGGCCTCCAGGAGTCCATCGGAAATATCTAGGCTTGTACATTCGGTGAGGAGGGGACCCCCTAGTCTGGCGGCAAGTCTAGGGGCCAGGTCCCTGCCCATAGCAGTGGCAGAGAGGAGGATTATCGCCGCACCACTTTTTTGAACCTCCTGGGCCAGTATGTACGTGTACAGCCCGTTGTTGTATCTCTCCAGGGCAGGG
>MHYW01000034.1:0-12788 GCA_001828545.1 Planctomycetes bacterium RIFCSPHIGHO2_12_FULL_52_36 | reverse complement strand
CAGGGCAGGGTGGTCTGCCAGTAATATCTTCTGGGCACCATAACACCTCACTGTCTCTGCCAGGTCTTTTATATTATCTCCTATAAATATTGCGTTTAGTCTACCCGAGCCAGTTCCGACCTTTTCTAATAGTTGTCTTCCTGCCCCCAGTGCCTCAAGGGATGACCCTTTTAATCTCCCCCCTCTCTGCTCCAGGAAGACAAGGACTTCAACCATCAGATTATACGAACCTCCTCCCGAATGAACTTCACCAGGTCTTCAACCATCTCCGCCGCACCGCCCTGGAGCTTCCTGCCGACTTTTCTTGTAGGCAGGAGAGATACTTCTTTGACCGACACCCTGGCCCCGGGTCCCCATACCTCCTGGGGGGCCAGTCTTGTGGCTGGGACTACTTCGTAGGGCTTCTTCTTTGCCTTCATTATGCCTGGCAGGGAGGGGTATCTTGGCTCATTGAGTCCCTTCTGGCAGGTAAAGAGTGCGGGCAGTGGACACTCCAGTACCTCCGTGCCCCCCTCTATCTGCCTGTGAACCACGACCTTCCCGGTGGCGTCCACCGACAATCTGGTTATTACTGCCGCGTGGGGTATATCCAGGAGTTCGGCCAGTTGGGTCCCCACCGCCCCATTCTGGTCATCCACCGCCTCCTTTCCGCACAGGATTAGGTCAAAGGTGACAGGGCCACTCCCGGCAAAAAGACGCCCTTTTATGGCCTGACAGAGGAGATAGGCAGTCGCATAGGAATCTACCCCCAGATGGGTCTCGCCAATTATATGGAGGGCCCTATCAGCCCCCAGGGCCAGGGCGCCCATGAGGGCCTCTCTTGCTGATTCTGGGCCCAGGGTAATTATCGTTACTTCTCCTTTACCCTGGCGTTCCTTTATTCTTAGGGCCTCCTCTATGGCGTACTCATCAAATGGGTTTATCACCCAGGATAGGCCGGTTGTATCAATAAAAGGAGGCCTGGGGGAGGGTCTCGGCGCCGCCTCCGTGGAGGGTACCTGTTTTATACAGACAATGATATTCACTGGCTAATAAGTATAAAACCCCTTACCTGACTTCTTTCCCAGCCAGCCGGCCTCCACGTATCTCCTGAGCAGGGGGCACGGCCTGTACCGCGCATCCCCAAACTCCTTGTGGAGGGTCTCCAGGATGGAAAGACACGTGTCCAATCCTATAAAATCTGCAAGGGCCAGGGGGCCCATGGGTTGATGGGTACCCAGGGTCATGGCCTTGTCAATTGCCTCTCTGGTAGCCGTACCCTCCATTAAGACGTACATGGCCTCATTGAGCATGGGCATAAGTAGACGGTTGACTATAAAACCGGGATAGTCCTTCACCTCCACGACGGTCTTACCCAGGGATTTTGCCAGTTCCTGGGCCTTCTGGAAGGTCTCCGGAGAGGTCTTGAGTCCACATACTATCTCTACCAGCTCCATTACCGGGGCAGGGTTCATGAAGTGTATGCCAATTACCTTCTCTGGCCTCCTGGTGGCTGAGGCAAGCCGGGTGATGGGTATGGAAGAGGTGTTGGAGGCGAGGATGGTCTGCGGTGGGACTACACTATCCAGTTTCCTGAAGATTTCCAGTTTTAGAGGCTCTACCTCTGATACCGCCTCAATAATTATCTCAGTCCCGGCCAGCTCTTCTAACCCCTGGGCCCCCTTCACCCTTTTTAGTATCTCTGCCTTCTTCTCCTGGGGGAGTCTGCCCCTCTGGACTAATTTGTCCAGGTTTTTGGCCACGCCCTCCAGTGCCCTCTGGAGGAGGTCTCTATTGGCCTCTACTACCCTGACCTCCAACCCGGCGCCTGCGGCAAGCTGGGCTATACCCTGCCCCATCTGCCCGCCTCCCACTATACCCAATCCGCTTATGGTCATGTAACTATCCTCCTATGAGTAGGGGCGTATTGCAATACGCCCCTACAGTCTGGTGTAAGGGCGACCCGCCGGGTCGCCCCTACAGAAAACTTCCCTACATCATCTCCACTGCCAGGGCTACGGCCTCGCCACCACCTATGCACAGACTGGCAATGCCCCTCATCCGCCCGGCGGTGCTACCGCCCGCCCCAGGGTGCCCCGAGAGGGCGTAGAGCAGGGTAGTAAGGATTCTGGCCCCGCTGGCCCCGATGGGATGCCCCAGGGCGATGGCGCCACCCCTTACGTTAACCTTATCCAGGTCCAGACCCAGCTCCCTATATATAGCGATGCAGGTGGAGGCAAAGGCCTCGTTTATCTCAAATAAGTTAATATCCGTTACGTCCAGCTCCAACTTCTTTAATAGTTTATTGATGGCCTCCACGGGGGCCAGGGAAAAGAGTTCGGGCGCCATGGCCGCCTCGGAGTAGCCCAGTATCCTGGCCACAGGGCTTCCCCCCAATTCATTTACCCTATCCTCAGAGGCAAGCACCACTGCCGCCGCCCCATCGCTCAGGGCAGAGGAGTTGGCCGCCGTGAGTACGCCCCCCTCCTTAAAGACAGGGGACAGGGTGGCCATCTTATCCCTGTCCAGCCTCTTGGGGCAATCGTCCTCTGACATCAATATCTTTTTGCCCTGTTGGGTCATCTCTATGGGGATTATCTCCTCCCTGAAGTCCCCCCGTCTCTGGGCCTGGATGGCCCTCTCGTAGCTCTGGAGGGCAAGGTCATCGGCCTCCTTACGGCTTATACGGTATTTCTCTGCAATGAGTTCTGCGGCATGGCCCATATGAAAATTGTTGTAAACATCCCACAGCCCATCCTTTATCATGCTGTCAACGAGGGAACCATGCCCAATCCGGTAACCCCACCGCCCCTCTTCCAGTAGATAGGGGGCACGACTCATACCCTCCATCCCTCCGCAGAGGACGACCTCTGCATCGCCACAGAGTATGGCCTGGGCCCCCAGCATCACGGCCTTTAACCCCGAACCACATACCTTGTTCACTGTCAGGGCATTGGTACCAACGGGGAGTCCACATCCCAGGGCCACCTGCCTGGCCGGGGACTGTCCCAGCCCGGCAGAGAGTACGTTTCCCATTATCACCTGCTCTACATCGGTGGCCTTTATACCCGACCTCTGGATGGCCCCCTTTGCGGCTATGGTCCCTAGCTGTGTTGCGGGGATTTGGCTCAAAGAGCCACCAAAGCCCCCGATGGGCGTCCTGGCGGCGCTGAGGATGACGGGGGTTCTGGCCATTAACCCGATATATTAGCCTTAATCGTCCCCGTTGCAAAGGCTTTTTAATGTAGGGGCAGGTCTTGCACCTGCCCATTTCCAGGGCAGTCCGCCTCAGGCGGACCGCACGCTACGAAGATTCCGTTTGCAAGTAAGGTCGGGCAGGGGTAAACCCTGCCCCTACATGGTTTCATTATGCACATCAGTAAATACATCTCATATTGATTTTGGAGTAGTTTCTAGTAAAATCTATCACCTTGCCATAGAGGCAAGTTACTTTATCATCTTCCCGGAGGGATGCTTGAAGAAGTCTCTGGCCCTTAAAATCCTGTGCCTATGGATTAGTTGTCTACTGCTGGTAGGGAATCTATGCAATGGCCCTACGCTGTCTGTAACCAAGAAAGGGGGCTACCCCTGCGAGGGACATGGGTGCGGGTGCAAGAGTGCAGAGGATTGCCTGAGGCATTGCTGTTGCCGTTCCCACACCTTGCACGAAGACGGGTCTTATGGGCATGGTGTAACAGGGGTGCAAGTCGCCTCGCCCCCATCAAAGTACTCCTTCCTGCGGAGCCTTGCCTGTCTGGGATATCCACATAAATTCTCTCCCCTCCCTAACCTCGTCTTCCTTCCCCAGGAGGGCCATGCACTCCCCACGGAGACACCCCAAGGTTTTACAAAAGAGATTGCCTTTCCTGTACTTCCCCAGGGTTGTATCTCGCCGTTAGAAAGACCCCCAGAGACCCCTTGCTGAGACGTAACGTGTGGCCCGCTTCAGGCGGACGTCGCACGCTACAGACTACATCCTAAGGCAAGGGGAATAAGTCCGTTCATAGCACGCTACCCTGCACGCCATTTACATGAACATTGAGACCTCTGAAAAAGTTTGTATGGGCTTTAGCCTCCCCCTCCCTTGATGGGAGGGGGAAGGGGGAGGGTGATATTCACCCCCACCCTACCCTCCCCCCTCAAGGGGGAGGGAATTTCGGTTAGTACTTTCTCAGAGGACTCAACATCGTGCAGGCAGGGAAGGACTTCCCCATAGTAGGGGCAATTCATGTTGAAAATCCGCCTAAGGCGGGAATTGCCCCTACATAACCGGCATCCGCTTCAGGTGGGCTGATCCACCTGGAGTGGGAAAGGAGCATTGGGGATGAAATATCTAGTTTGTATCATCACCCTCTTTTCCTGTCTTCTTGCAGGAGAGGTCTTTGGGCATCATGGCAGTGTAGGGGTCGGACCAGGGAAGTCAGGGCCCATCATCACAACTCCTGCCACAACACTGCAAAAGGGCCATTTTTTTGTGGATTTCCGTCTGGAAAACCTCAAGTTTGACCGCTACAGCGATGGCGAACTACGGGACTTTGCCTCACAGGGGGGGCAGGAGGTACACAGCGTAGACTCCAGGTGGAGTACTATCTTGACCGGGGCCTATGGAGTAACAAATGACTTCTCAATAGGCCTTCGTCTCCCGTACGTCTCTTTTGAGCAGGTAAAAGAGGGACATATTCATGTACATGAGGATGGGGACAGGGATATAGAGTTACACAGACACGGCGACTCGGCGGACTTTGGAGACCTTACCCTCTTCGGACAATATAGACTCTTGCACCGGCATAGCAAGGAGCTAGAGGTGTCTGCCCTCTTCGGGCTGAAGACGCCCACAGGACGCACCTCTGAGAGACCCCGCCATGGCCCGCGCTTTGAGGTGGAAAACCAGCCAGGTTCTGGCTCCTGGGACCCCATGGCCGGCCTGGCCGTAACAAAACGCTGGGGTAAGTTATCCCTGGATAGCAACATCCTCTACATGTTCACCACCCACGGCAGTCAACGCACCGTTCTGGGGGACACGTTTCTCTACAATTTCGCCACCTCTTACAGGATTGGTGAGATAAGGCACGTACACCACCACATGGTGGGCGACCAGATGCACGATGAAGAACACACCCGCCTGGCATGGGACCTCGTGGCAGAATTAAACGGAGAATGGCATGACAAGAACGAAATCAGAGACAGGGATGACGATAACAGTGGTGGAAACCAGCTATATTTCTCCCCTGGTGTGAGGGCCACCATTGCTGACCGCTATTCGCCCTTTTTTTCTGCAGGCATACCCATCCTACAGGACATGAACGGAAAAGAGCAGGAATCGGATTACAGGTTTGTGGTGGGAATAGGCATAGGGTTCTAGGGCTTTGCAGGGGCGACCCGCCTATGGCTGACGGTCGCCCCTGCCCCTTCACGCCCATCTGAGCCCTCTGCAAAACCCCTGCTGACTCAGAAGCCTAAAAGATGGAACCTCTTTATCAATATGCAGGAATTTATCACTAATGCCATTACCATGATGGCTATGGAACCTATCATGACGGTGCGGAAGGTCTTTGGGTCCACAGACAATACCTCAAGAAACAGTAGACAGTAAGCACTGAAAGACCCAAACAACAAAGTTCAAATGACAAATGAAATCCAAAATCCAAATTACAAATTAATTTAATATTTGGGATTTGTCATTGATTTGACATTTGAGCTTTGTCATTTGTAATTTGCCATTCTGACTACTACATGCTCCTTACTGCTTACTGCTTTTCTGTAGTCCCTTTGGCACGTATATGCAGTAAGGCTCTTCGGCCATGTAGTCCCCCGTCTGGTAGAAGGCCCTGGCCCGGCAGCCCTCACAGACCTTTTTGTATTCACAGGCCCCGCACTTGCCACCCAGGAGGTCAGGGTTACGGAGTTTGGCAAAAATCTCGGAAGTGCGCCATATCTCGGCAAAACTCTTAGTCCTAACATTTCCAGAGGTAACGGGCAGGTAACCGCAGGGGAAGACCTCACCCTTATGGGAGATGAAGCATACCCCTGTGCCAGCCAGACAGCCCTTGGTCATGGCGGCCATAGAGGGGTGGCCACCTGGATGGGACGTCCCCATCCTGCCCATTAAATGCGGGTCTTTTATTGGCGGCATTCCACCTGGATGCCCGGCGGTGCTTCCGCCCCGCTGTCTGAGTATCCTGAAGTAATGGGGCGCACACGTGGCCTTGGTCTGTATCTTGGCCTCCAGTGCCAGGTCGTAGAAGAGGTTAAGGGTTTCTTCGTATTTCTGGGCTGAGAGCATCTGGTCCTCAGCAATTTCTACCCCACAGCCCACTGGTACCAACATAAAGATATGAAGGGCATCTGCCCCGAGATGGAGGGCAAGCTGATAGAGGTCTCTTAGTTGATGTACGTTATGATTTGCTATCGTGGAGTTTATCTGCAGACTCATACCTAATTTCTTGAGGAGACGGAATCCGTGGAGGGCCCTCTCAAACGAACCCGGGAGTTTGCGGAACTCATCGTGGGTCTTTGCATCTGCCCCGTCCAGGCTTATAGAGACCCTCTCCACCCCCGCTTCCACTATCTTCTTAGCGATACGTTCGTCAACCAACGTGCCATTGGTAGCCAGGGCCACCTTTACCCGCCTGGTGTCCGCAGCATAACGGGCTATTTCAAAGATGTCGGGGCGGTACAGGGGTTCACCCCCACTGAGGACTAATATGGGACTGCCCATTGTTGCCAGGTCGTCTATGAAGCGGAAGGCCTCCTGGGTGGTGAGTTCTTCTTTGACAAGCTCTTTGGCCACGTCCAGCCTGCGACAGTGTATACACTCCAGATTACAGGCTACCGTACTCTCCCAAAACAGTAGCCTGAGCGGGTATCTCTCTACTGGCCTTTCCGCCACCGTATGTGCTGGCATACCACCCTTCATGTCTTCCTCCTCTATTAAAAACAGGGGGCAGGGAGTAAGGATTAGCAAAAAAAGAATTCCGAATTCTGCATTCTGAATTCTGTAATCCCCTACCTCCTACTCCCTAGTTAAAGACCGATAGACCATCGGTGGCCTAGACGTGTCACGTCCCACCACCAAAACCGACAGTAATCTTCTTACCCTCTACTATAACGGGAACCTCTCTCCTTCCGCCAGAGTATTCCAGCATCTTCTTCATGCCGTCTTTACTCTTCTTTACGTTGATGTACTCAAAGGGGATACCCCTGCCAATATAATCTTCCCTTGCACCGCTTGTATAGGGGCAATCATCCTTGCCGAAGATGAGCACTTTATCCATAACCAACCCTCCTTTGGTTAGTAGCTACCTACCGTCTCCGCCACAGGATAACGAGGCCAAAGAGTACCACTATACTTATCCATACCTGGGCCGCAACGACGTAGTATGTGGACCACAATAAAACCATACCCACTGGACCCCAGTCCTTGAGGGTACGTACATAGCGTGCGACAAAATTCCTTTGTTTTTTTTCCTTCTTCACTACGGTAACGGCCGGCCTGGCCTCTTTCGGGAAGGGCCTTTCAGGGACTATCTTTCCTTCCCTTTCTGTGGGCCTGGCCCTTTTAAGCACCTCTTCCGGCGGTGCCCCCTTCTTTTCAGCAGGCTTTACTTCTGAGGGTGGGGCCTCTTCCAATCTCTTCACGGCAGGCTTTTTAGGTTCCGGTTTCTTCTCGGCAGGTTTGGGGGTCTCAGCAGGTTTTTGTGTGCTGAGGCGGTTGTAGATTTCAAACTCTTTCTCAGCCTCTTCGGGCTTACCCACCCTCCTGTAGGCAAGTGCCAGTGCATAGTGGGCCTTGGGGAAATCTGGTTTGATTTGGGTGACGTCCTGGTAGCACTTTATGGCCTGGACAAAGTCCTGCTTCAGGAAGTAAGAGTTGCCCAGGCCAAAGAGGCTGGCGGCATCCTTGGGGTCGTGTTCCATGGCCTTCTTGAATTCTGCGATAGAATCGTCGTAACGCCCTTGTTTGTAGTGTTCGTGTCCCTTGTTGAAGTGTTCCTTGGCATCGTCCCCCATATCATGCTGGGCATAGGCCTGGGGGATCGCGAGGCTGAGTGGCAGGGTTACCCCCACCAAGAGGAGTATAAAGGTAGTTAATAAGCTAACTTTCACGTCTAATCCTTCAGTCCGCCTAAGGCGGATTCCAGGGCCTTTAAGAATAGCATACCATATTCTTTCGTAGGTTCAATGCCCCCGCTCTCAAACCACTCGTTAAAGCCGTATATAGATATCCATTTACTACCCCCCCTGGCCACCTCTTTTGCTACCCTGACGGATTCCTTGAAGTTTCTGGGTTCCATCTTCATGAATCGGTTCCGGCCGAACCTGAAGTGCCTGTCATCAAACCCTGGCAGGGCTGCAGGGACAAAGATGAAACCAGCCCTTTGGGCCGCCTCCTGCCACAGGGTGTAGCTGGTGGCAACATGGTCCAGGTACTCTTTCCAGGGCTTTTCCTCCCCTGCGGGGAAGTCATCCCCCAAGAGAGGGGCGATTCCATCCATTACCTTTAACGTGGGTTCCTCCAGGTCGGGCCCTTTTGGGCTGTAAATGTCCTCCCCAAGGCTGACCCATAATAGGTCTTGATTGCAGGCCCTTTCTATCTCTTGAAGTACCTCAGATAGTTCATGACCTGTCTTCTGGAGGAGAGAATTCAGGACGGCCCTGGTCTTCCAAATCATCACCACTGGCCGGCCCTCTAGTCTGAAATAACTAGCGTGGTCAAAGTAGTTCTGGTTTGCATAGAGGAGGTCTTCCACGAAGGCCTTTTTGGGGTCGTAACCTAATTTTTCAGCCTCTGCCCCAAGGGCCTTTTCGGTTTCATAAACCAGGAGAAACTTTACCTTTGCAATAGAAGGTGCCTTTAATAGACCTTCTTTTAAGGCCAGGTCAATCTCATCGTTATCCAGGGAAGGGTCTCTCTTACCAGGTCCTGCCCAGGAGACCTGCAAGAGGTTTATGCCGTACTGGTTGGCCCATCGCAGGTGTTGTTCGGCCACGCCTGGGTCTTTAGAGTCGTACTCACCCAATTCGGGTGTTAAGCTATGGCCGAGTTTCCAGGTGTCTTTGTCTCCAGGCAATAAACCCCACCACAGGTAATATAGGACACCTACCGTTAATCCCTCTACCTCTTTTCCCTTCGGTAAGCTCAGGGTGGTGCCTTCGGTCATATGAGGCAATGAGATTAAAAGGCAGACGCACAATATTAGTAAGCCTGGATAGTTCATCAATCAATAATTATAAATGATTTATCGCCAGGTTAAATAATAATATATCTGGCTGGCAAATTGACCGCTTAGACTTGCTCAGGTGGTAGAAGTAGGTTAATATGGCCGAGTGGAATTCATATTATGGCTTTTTATACGTAGGGGTTTGATTAATCAAACCCCTACCGACTCAAATCAGGAGGGCAGATGAAATACACTCAATGCCGTCTGGGAAGGGTATTTGTGGTGAGGTTTGACCATGGGGAGGATTTTCTTAAGGAACTGACCGGGCTTATCAAAAAGGAAGACGTGCGTGCTGGAATTATCCACTTCCTTGGGGCCCTGGAGGAGGCTGAGGTGGTGGTGGGACCTGAAAGACCAGTGGTCCCCCCAACCCCCATGTGGAGGGGTTTTCAGGATGGTAGGGAGGTGGTGGGGCTGGGCACCATCTTCTGGAAAGACAACGAGCCAAAGGTCCACGTCCACAGCACCATTGGCCGCGAGGAGAAACTCCTTCTGGGCTGTATAAGAAAGGAGGCAAAGATATATCTTACAATAGAGGCCGTAATCTTTGAACTGGAAGGGGCAATGGTAAAGAGACAACTTGATGAGAAGACTAAGTTAGACCTGTTGTATATCGGGGGCTAGGGGATAGGGGGCAGGGAGTAGGGGGTAGGGGGTAAATAGACTGCCTACTGTCCACTGCTTACTGTTGGACTCTCGCAGGCTAAAGCCTGCGGCTACAAAAAACTTCCAACCTACTCACTACTTCTTACTGCCTACTTGCTTCCTTATCCTCTCCAGGGCTGACTGGTAGTCCTTATCCTGCGGACTCAGCTTTACTGCCTGGGTCAGGGAGTGAAGGGCCTTGTCCATTTTCCCCTGTTTTTCGTAAATTAGCCCCAGGGCGTAGTGGGCTTCAGCTATAGAGTAATCAAAGTCTAGCGCCCTTTCCCAGATACCTTGCGCAAGGTCTGGGGCCAGCTCGGTTGCCCTCCTCCAGTGGGGGAGGGCGTCGGGGATGTCACGATTGAAGGCATAGGCTTCCGCTATTTCTTTATGGATCTGTGCGTTTTCAGGCTCAATCGCCAGGGCTTTCTTATACTGTTCAATGGCCTTCTTGAATTTCGACTGCTGGATATAGGCATTGCCTAACCCCCGGCGCAGTTCAGCCTCTTGTGGTCCTGAGGCGTATTTCAGGGCCTTTTCGTAGTGGTATATGGCATCTTCTATCCTGTTCAATTCATGATAGAGGGAGGCTAGTTGGGCCTGCAGGCCCGGATACTTGGGGTCTCCCTTCTCTGCCCTTTCAAACTCTGCGAGGGCCTCCATGAGGGCCCCCTTTTTTCTAAAGGCCATACCCTCCTCGTAGTGGGCCATAGGCATACCGCTCATGATGTCAGTAACGAAGGTGTAATACATTATCGCCTCGTCCACCTGGCCTCTTTCCATGTAAAGCCCCGCCAGATACCAGGAGGCCTCGCCGTCATTCGGATTAAGGGTTACGGCGGTCTTCAAGTTGGCCAGGGCCTCGTCCTTCTTACCCTGGAGTTTGTAAACGATGGCCAGTTGTTTGTAGGCCTCCGAGTCCCGTGGGTTTAGTCTGATGGCCTCCTGGAAGTGGCTTACGGCCTCCTCGTATTTGTCCATCTTAACATAAGCAAGCCCGAGGCCCAGCTGGGCCCCGGCATGGTCCGGCGCCTTCTGGAGGACCTGCGTGAATTCTCCGGCGGCGTCTGCAAACCGCATCTGCAGATAATAGACTACACCCAGGTTGACCCTTGCGGGGAAGAAGTCAGGCTCAAGCTCCAGGGCCTTCTGGTACTCTTCTATGGCATCCTTAGGCTCGTCGTCCGCCTGATAGGCCAGCCCCAATTGGTTGTATAAGATTGGGATGGTCGGTGCCTCCTTAATGGCCGTCTTTAGTTCCTTTATTGCCGCCTTGTAGTCTTTATCTTCATAGTAAGCAAGCCCCAGGCGGTAATGGGTGTCCACGTCATCAGGCAAGGCCCTCAGTATCCTCTTGTACCTTGTTATGTCCTCTTCAAGTTTGGTGGGGGGAGGACCACCACATGAGAGGCATAATAGTAAGAGCAGTAACCCACCAGGGGTAAATTTAAGCCCTTTTGGGGACACGCCCCTTTACCTCCTCCAGGAAGGCAGTGAATAGCCTCCTCTGGGTGGAATCCTCTAGCATCCTCTCCGGGTGCCACTGTACCCCCATAATCAGGGAGCGTCTTGTGCCCTCTATGGCCTCTACAATCCCGTCTTCTGCCGTGGCACTCACCTTTAGCCCCTCTCCCAGGCGGTCAATGGCCTGGTGGTGGATACTATTGACCGTGAGTACGTCTGTCTTAAGAAATTCATAGAGGTGTGTCCCACGCTCCACCTTTACTTTATGGACTGCCTTTGAGTTATGGGGTGCGTCCGAGGGGCGTTGAGAGGGTATGTCCTGAATAAGGGTACCGCCCATTACTACGTTAATAAGCTGTATACCGTGGCAGATGCCCAGCACGGGTATATCCATATCCAGGGCCTGCCTCACCAGTTGGAAATCAAAGGCGTCTCGCTCCTTAGAGACTAGGTTGGTCCTGGCATGTCTTGTCTGTCCGTATCGCTCTGGCCAGACGTCGTCACCGCCGCTGAGTATCAGTCCGTCAAGCCTATTCAGTAATCCTTCTATATCTTTTACCTCTTCCAGAGGGGCAAGGAGGATTGGTATCCCTCCTGCCATTTTTACTGCCTCATAATACTCGCAATAAAGAGAGAGGCGGCAGGGCCACTCCCGACTAAGGTCGCAGTTAATCCCGATAAAAGGTTTCACCTCTTTAGCACCAGCCCGCCGAGGGCTCCCGTATGCTGTCCCTTATCCACAGTGAGCCTCCCATTGACAAATACGTACTCAATACCTGCCGAATAATTATGGGGTTCCTGATAGGTTGCCCTATCCGTAATCTTGCCTGGGTCAAAGATAGTTATGTCGGCAAAGTACCCCTCCTTCAGGAGTCCCCTCTCTTTGAGTCCGAGTTTCCGGGCAGGCAGTCCAGTCATTTTATGGACTGCCCCTTCCATAGAGAGTACCCCCTTTTCCTTCACGTATCTTCCCAAGATTCTGGAGAAGGTGCCATAGGCCCGGGGATGGGGTTTACCCTCGGACAGCGGGCCCTCTCTGGCCCTGAGGGAGCTATCTGAGCCTACACATACAAACGGCAGGGGGAGTATCTTTTCAAGGTTTTCTTCACTCATGCTGAAGAGGAGTATCCAGGCCCTGCATTTCTCTTCTACCAGGAGGTCCAGGACTACGTCCACGGGGGATTTACCCCACAGGGTGGCAAGTTGGCCCAGGCCCTTACCCTCCAGTTCCTTCCTATTCGGGGAATGGACGGCCGAGATGACTATGGAATCCCAGTTGTTTTGTTGTCGCCTGCCCTCCAGTACCTCCTGGGCAATCTTTTCCCTGGTGGGGGGGTGTGTAAGTCTCTCCATAACCTTGTCTATACCGCCCTCCTGTACCCACCTGGGGAGGAGGACACCGAGGTCTGTGGCCGCCGCAATGTAGGGGTATCTATCTACGGAGACACGGATTCCCTCAGATAGGGCCTCTTCCAGGAG
>MHYW01000033.1:9932-20179 GCA_001828545.1 Planctomycetes bacterium RIFCSPHIGHO2_12_FULL_52_36 | reverse complement strand
AATGTCTATATACAATACATGCCGAGAAGAAATTTGTGGGGTATAAGGGCTTCTGCGGATTTAAAATTCCACACTCCGCATTCTACATTATTATGGCTACCGCCTGCTACCTGCCTGTGCCCATCCTATTTGACAAAGCCTTTACAAGGTGATAACATGGGTCTCGCCCGATGGAAACCATAGTTGGCATAAAGGGATTAAAGGAAAAGATGGCCGTTCTAAAGGGACAGGGGAAAATGGCTTGTCCTGAGCGAGGCCGAAGGGTTGGCCTGGTCCCCACCATGGGTGCGCTCCACGAGGGGCATCTGCACCTTATCAGGAGGGCTAGGGCCGAGAACGAGGTAGTCGTACTGAGTATCTTCGTGAACCTTTTACAATTTGATAGGAAGGACGACCTCAAGGACTACCCCAGAGACCTGGGTAGGGACAAGATGTTGGCCTCTCGTGAGGGGGTTGACCTCCTCTTCGCCCCTACCGTGGAGGAGATGTGCCCTGAGGGCTTTTCCACACATGTAGAGGTAAAGGGTCTTACCGACGGGCTTTGCGGGGCCAGTAGACCCGGACATTTTAGCGGGGTGGCCACGGTAGTTGCCAAGCTCCTCAATATCGTACGGCCAGACAGGGCCTACTTTGGACAAAAGGACTTTCAACAGACTGTAGTGATAAAGAGGCTGGTTAGTGACCTCAACCTTGACGTGGAGGTGGTAGTTGTACCCACGGTGAGGGAGGCCGATGGTCTGGCCCTTAGCTCCAGGAACCAGCTACTGGGCCCAGGGGAACGACAGGTAGCCACCGCACTCTATCACTCCCTTCTCAAGGCCGGGGAGCTCTTTGCCCTGGGGGTATGTGATTCAAAGAAGATAGTCCAGGAGATGCACGACGTCCTGCACAGGGCCGGCATCTTTCGTATAGATTACATTGCCGTAGTGGACCCTGAGGGCCTGGAGGGGTTGGAAGAGGCCAGGCCTGGGGCAGTAGTGGCCCTGGCCGCATGGGTGGGGAAGGTGAGGCTCATTGATAATATGACCCTGCTCCCGTACCATACTGGTGCTGGGCTGGCAGAGGTCCCCAATAAACTTATAGGGTTTAATCCGCCTAAGGCGGAAAAGGTTTAAGAGTTCAAGGGGTTTAAGGGTTCAATGTTCAGAGAATTGTGCAAGTCAAAGATACAGCCAGCTACCGTTACGGAGACCAACCTCTACTATCAGGGCAGTATTACTATTGATAGTGACCTGCTGGAGGCGGCAGATATAGTAGAGTACGAGAAGGTACAGGTATTAAACCTGAACAACGGGCAGAGGATAGAGACCTACGCAATAGAGGGGGAGGGTGGCTCCGGGGTTATCTGCCTGAATGGGGCCGCCGCCCGTCATGCCCACCAGGGGGATAAGGTGATAATCATCACATACTGTATGGTAGAAGAAGGTAAGGTTAGGGGGTGGAAACCGAAGATAGTCCTGGTGGATGATTCCAATAAACCCCTGAAGGCAATAAAGAGTTCAAAAGTTTAAGGGTTTAAGAGTTTAAAAAGAGGGGGCCACAAATTACGGAAAAGCTATTGCAGATAAAAGGGTTGCCATGAGACGCACACTCCTTGAGATACCTATCCCTTTTACGGATTGGCACCTGCCCATATATTCCTATGGGTTCATGCTGATGGTAGGGTTTATGATGGGCCTCTGGGTGGTGCGCAGGAAGGCATACACAGAGGGTATGAATATGGAGAGGATTAGTGACCTCTGCCTCTCTGTCCTTATTTCAAGTATCGTCGGCGCAAGGCTCCTCTTTATCCTGCACCACTACGGCGATTATGCCTCCCAGCCCCTGGAGGCCTTTAAGCTCTTTAAAGGGGGGCTCTCCTTTTACGGCGGATTTTTCGCCGCTATAGTCACCGGCGCCCTGGCCTGCCGGCGTTGGAACCTCCCACCATTGCGGTTACTGGATATGATGGCGGTGGCGCTGGCACTGGGACTGGCCTTTGGCCGGATAGGTTGCTTCCTTAACGGGTGCTGTTACGGAGACCTTGCCCCCGACCTGGCCTGGGCAGTGACCTTTCCTAAGACCGTAGACGCCCAACTGAACGTAGACGGTAGCCCCGCCTTCCTCCACCACCTGGAAGAGGGCTGGGTGGGCTTTGCCGACCCTCACTCCCTCCCGGTACACCCCACACAACTCTATGAGTCTATGTGGGCCTTAATAATGTTCCTGGCACTGGACGCATTCTACAAGTATAAAAAGAGGGATGGAGAAGTAGTACTCCTTTTCTGCATCCTCTATGCCCCCATGCGTTTCTTCTTTGAGATTCTGAGGGATGACAGCGAGGCCGTGATTGCCGGCCTTACCGTGTCTCAGGTGATAGGCCTCCCCACCTTCCTTCTGGCCTTATATCTTTTCGTTAATGGTAGGAGAAATCTTGGGGCCCTCCCCGCAGGCTAAAGCCTGCGGCTACTCACCTTAGCGGGAGGAGGAGGTTGGGGGTGTTTGGTCAGGAGATGTATTAAAAATTCTAGATTTCAAAATCCAAATTTTAAATTTATCATTTTTATCATTTGTAATTTGGGCTTTGGCATCTGGATTTTCTTGTCACCCTGAACGAAGCGAAGGGTCTAGGGGCCGTTGCTTTAGGGATTCTTCGCTTTGCTCAGAATGACAATCCTGGGCGCAGGACATCTCCACGTCCTTGGCTAGTTGGGAGATTTTGGGTATGTAACGCTCCTCCATGAGGAGGTGGAAGAAGATTTTGCGGCCGTGGAGTCTCTTACTCAGGACATACCCCTTTTGGTAGAGATAGGCGGTCAGCCTGCCGTCTTCTATCCCGCACGTAAGTCTTAGTTCCACGCATCTCCTGTCAAAGAACTCCTGCGTTCTCTTCTTGAGTTCGGAGAGGCCCTCTCCCGTGAGGGAGGAGATGGCCACCGCCTCTGGATACATGGATTTAAAGAGTGTCAGCGTGGCCTCTTCAGTGAGGGCATCTATCTTGTTCAGTACCAGGAGTGTGGGTTTTCGTTCGCAGTGTAGCTCCTTCAGTACTTCGTCAACGGCCTTGATTTGTTCCAGGGCCGCAGGGGAGCTGACGTCTACGACATGGAGTAAGAGGTCTGCCTGTTTGACCTCTTCAAGCGTGGCATGGAAGGAGCTAATCAGGTGATGGGGAAGCTTTTTGATAAAACCTACCGTATCGCTCAAGAGGGCCCGCCTGGCATTCTCCAGGTGGAGGGTACGGGTCTTGGTGTCCAGGGTGGAAAAGAGTTTATCCTCTACGATGACCCCTGCCTGGGTGAGGGAGTTCATGAGGGTGGACTTTCCGGCGTTAGTATAACCCACCAGGGAGACCTTGAGGCAGTTACTGCGGGCGGCTACCTGGTGGTGTCTGCGGTCTTCAATCCCCTTGAGCCTCTTTTTGAGTTCAAATATCTTTTTGGAGACCAGACGGCGGTCTACCTCTAGCTGTTTTTCCCCAGGGCCCCTGGTCCCTATGCCCCCCTCTATCCTGTCCAGGTGGACCCACATCCTCTTTAGCCTGGGGAGTGTGTATTCTAACTGGGCCAGTTCTACCTGTGTTTGGGCCTGTGAGGTCCTGGCACGGGTGGCGAAGATGTAGAGGATGAGCTCGCTCCTATCCACTACCTTGGCATTGAGGAGATGCTCCAGGTTCCTTACCTGGGCCGGGGTGAGGTCATCATCGCAGATGACTACGTCTATGTCCCTGTCCCTGCAGAGGGCCGCTAATTCTTCTGCCTTGCCCCTCCCGATGTAATAGGTGGGGTCAATCCTGTCCCTTCTTTGCAAGACATTCTCTACCACTTTTGCCCCTGCCGTCTCGGCCAGGCGGCCCAATTCTTCCAGCGAATCACCATTGGCCGAACCTTTGGAAGGCAAGGTCCCGAGGAGGATGGCCCTCTCTGCCCTTACGGAGAGTTCTTTTCTCTTCTCTTCTACCACTTAACTCCTTAAAAAGGTGGTCAATTTTCGCAGGCTAATCCGCCTGAGGCGGACTGCGGCAATTTCAATAGAATTATAGCACCTTAAGGGCGGTTTCTTCAATAGGCTCAGCGTTTGGTCTGCATCTCCAGCAGTAAGTCCTTGGGGAGGTTGAAGTTGGCATAGACTCCCTGGACGTCGTCATGGTCCTCCAGGGCCTCCATCAACTCTATTACCCTCTTTCCCGTAGCCTCGTCCACATCAATAGACGTCTTTGGTGTCCAGGTAAGTTCTGCGGATTCAAAGGGGATATCTCGTTCCTTGAGTATCTTTTTTATCCTATCAAAATCACTGGGGAGGCAGACGACCTGGTAGACCTGTTCTACTGAAAGGACGTCCTCTGCCCCCGCCTCCAGGGCAAGCATCATAAGTTTATCTTCTTCCACTTTTTTACTATCTACAATGAACATCCCCCTTTTTTCAAAGAGCCAGGAGACACAGCCACCGGCCCCAAGGCTTCCTCCGAAGCGTTCAAATATCTTCCTGATTTCTGAGGTAGTACGGTTTCGGTTATCGGTAACTGCCTCTGCCATGACGGCCACCCCATTGGGGCCATATCCCTCGTAGAGGTATTCGTACAACTCTTCCCCGCCTGAGGCAACCCCTGCACCTTTCTGTATGGCCCTCTCAATGTTGTCCTTGGGCATGTTGGCGTCTCTGGCCTTTTCTATGGCATATTGCAACTTTATGTTAAGGTCTGGATTCCCACCCCCCTCTCTGGCCGCTATAGTAACGTTCCTGGCCAGTTTGGAGAATATCTTCCCCTTTTTGGCATCTACTGCCCCTTTTTTCCTCTTAATGGTTGCCCAATGAGAATGTCCAGACATTTTTGTTCCTCGCTATATTTCCTTTGATTACAGGCTCGGATATTCTTCTTTCTGAAGTTCTTCTTCAAGTCTTTTTAAGGAATCCAGTCTTTTGCGTCTTTCCTGTATCCACAGGTGTATCTGTTCGTCCTTTGAACCCTTTAGTGGGTTCTGAAAGGCCTTCTGCCACTCCTTGTCGGCAGCCTCCCATTGCCCCAGGCTGTAGTAGACCTCTCCGATGTGTTTGAAAATCTCCGGGTCGGGAGATTCCCTGGCGGCTTCCAGGAGTTTCTGGAGGGCCTGCTCCAGGCGGGGGTCCTCTTGCCCCTCCGTGGCCTGTTTGTAGTATACCCAACCCAGACTATCAATATAGGCCCCGTTGTTGGGTTGTGCCTGGAGGGCCTTCTCTACCAGTTTCAAGGCCTCCCCGAGCTCTTTTCCCCTTTCGGCGTAAAAGTAACCCAGGAAGTTGCTGGCTTCGTGAGAATTGGGGTCTATCCTCAGGACGTCCTTGAGTTCCTTCTCTGCGGCCTCCCCGTAATTGGCCGTGTAATAGAGGTTAGCCAGGAGGAGGCGAATGTCCTTGCTCTTTTCCTCTTCTACTGCCTTAACGGCCCCTTCCAACACCTTCCTGGCCTCTGCCTCTCTCTGCTGGGCGATGAGGAGTTGGGCGAGTGCAAGGTATTCCCTCTGGTCCTGACTGCCGCTGGCTATTTTCCTGAATAGCAGGTTAATAGCCTTTCCCTGGACGAATTCTGCGTCTTCAAGGCGGGAGGTCTTTTTGTAGAGTCCAGCCAGATAGGCATAAGCTATCCATGTGTCCGGAGAGGCGTCCAGAAAGGCCTCGGCTTCCTTTACGGCCTCTTGCAGTTCCCCCAGTTCTTCATGGACCATGGCAAGGTACAACCTGGCCTGTCCCTGGGAGGGGTTAAGGGCCTTGGCCGCCTCAAGCCTCTCTTTGGCATTGAGGAAGTCCTTAGCCTCGGCATAGGCGATGCCAAGCTGGCAGGAGAGGAGACCCTCGTTCACGGAGACGTTTAATCGGAAGATGTCCTTGAGGCAGGGGATGGCCTTAAGTGGCTCCCCTTTTTGCAGGTACAGGTTGGCCAGACGATACAGGGCATCGGCCACAAGGGTAGGGTCTATGTTAGTAACGTCACTCCTGGTAGCCCTTTCAAATGCCTTGATGGCCTCCTCCGTCCTTTCTTCTTTCTGGTAGATGTCCCCAAGGGTGTAGTGAATCCTGAAGTCGTCTGGTGAGATTTCGGCGAGTTTCTCTATATATTTCAGGGCCTGCTCTTTCTTTCCCACCTGCATGTAACAACCTATCACGTATTTTAGGAACCTATCGGACTGCGGGTCGGCCTCCAGGGCCTTTTCAAAGTATTGGCCGGCCTTGTCCCAATCGCCGTCCAGCAGGGTATGGTAACCCGCACAAAAATTACTCAGTACCTCCAGGGAGGGGCCGGCCCCCCCTGTCGCAGGCCGGGCAGTCGTGCCGGGCGACAAGGCAGTGTCCGCCTTAGCCCCGTCCCCTATTGGTGCGGGGCTGGGTCCGCCTGGGGCGGATAAGGGAGACTGGGCAGTCTGGGTAAGAGGGGCAGGGGACTGAGGGGCTTGAGCCTCTTCCAGTCTCTCTGAGGAGAGACACCCAGAACAAACTAAAACGTACAAACAAAAGAGTAGAACAAACATTACATCTTTCACTTATATCCCTGTCGTCCGTTTCCGCTAATCGCCACCCTTATGTTTGCCACGGCAATGCGCCGCGTCGTGGGCCTTCTTTTCGCACGGGCAGGTGGCAACCTCACCCCTGCAGTACGGACACGCGGCCTCATCCGGACAGAAGCAGGCATACTTAACTGGCTCCTTGAGGAATTCAGCCTTGCATTTATCCGAGCAGAAGCTGTACTTCTTCCCACTGTACTCCGTGACGTGAGGTGTGTCCTTGCCTGCCTTCATCCCGCATACGGGGTCATACATATTCCTGCCCTCCTGGGCAATTGCCAGTCCGCCTAAGGCGGACATCCCTAATGCCAGAGAGGCCACCAGGGTTAATAGGCACGCTCTTCTAGACATGACCTTCCCTCCTTTTCTTTTAAAGAATGACTTTGTTGAGTGAGTACTCAATGATTCCTTCAGCCCCTGCCCTTTTTAATTCCGGGATGATGCGCCTGGCCACCGACTCATCTATAACCGTCTCTATGGCATAGCCTGCCCCCTCTGCCAGGGGGGAGACTGTGGGCCTTCTCAAGGCGGGGAGTTTCTTGAGCACCTGTTCCAGACTGCTATTGGGGACGTTCATTTTCAGACCTACCTTTTCCCCTGCGATGATGGCCCCTGTGAAGAGCATGGCCAGGTTTTCTATCTTCTCCTTCTTCCACGGGTCTCTCCATGAGTCGTGGTTAGCGATAAAGAGTGTGGTGGACTCCATGACGGTATCCAAAATCCTGAGGTTGTTGGCCCTGAGGCTGGAGCCGGTCTCGGTAAGTTCCACTATGGCGTCCACCAGGTGTGGGGCCTTGGCCTCCGTGGCCCCATGGGAAAATTCTATCTCTGCAGTGACCCCCCTTTCCGAGAGAAAACCCCTCGTTACGTTCACCAGTTCTGTGGCTATCCGCTTCCCCTGGAGGTCTGAGACCTTGCGGACAGGGGAGTCTTCCGGTACCGCCATCACCCAGCGGACCTTGGTAAGCTGTTGTTTGGCATAGACCAGGCTGGCTACTACCTTCACGTCCGAGCCATTTTCTTTGACCCAATCTGCCCCCGTGAGTCCTGCGTCTATTATCCCCTTTTCCACGTAACGGGACATGTCCTGGGGGCGGATGAGCCGCCCTTCCAGTTCCTCGTCATCTATGGACGGGTAATAAGACCTCTGGGGTACCCTCACCTTGTACCCCGCCCGTTTCATCATCTCTACGGTTGCCTCTTGAAGGCTCCCCTTGGGTATGCCTAATATAAGACTTGCCATTCAGGTATTATCTTCCTCCCTGGTTATCTCGTCAATAAGTTTTGCTACACGTAGTCCCCTGTCCATGGAGTCGTCCAGACAGAAGCTCAATATGGGTACGTAACGGAGGCTCAGATGCTCTCCTACCAGGGACTGGATGTGTCCCCTGGCCTTTCCCAATATCTCAAGGGTCTTTTTCTTTATATCCTCATCTCCCATGATGGAGACGTATATCCTGGCGGTACGAAAGTCTATGGAGGGTTCGGCCCTGGTTACCGTGACGAGACGGATCCTTGGGTCTTTTACCTCGTAGAGGAGGGCCTTGCCTGTCTCGCGCCGCAGGGCTTCTGCCACTCTCTTAAATTTGCGGGTGTTCATAGCATTCGGCGGAGCAAACCATCGCACTCGCCTTGCATTAAACTCTTGAACTTTTAAACCCTTAAACTCTTTGTTTAGAGGAGCTCCAGTTCGTAGTCTATTAGCTCCACCTGTGGGAAGGTCCTGACGAAGTTCACCAGGGTGGATAGACTACCATTGACGTACCTCTTGTCGTTGCTCACCATAGCCGCCGCCAGTGTGCTGTATTGATGGTGGTCAAGGGCCTCCATCTCAGAGAAGGAGACATTGAAGTTCTGCCTTACCCTGTCTTTAAGACTATTTAGCACCCTACGCTTATCCTTCAGGGAGTGGGAATCCCTAATGATTAGCTTAATACTTAATATTCCAACAGTCATCCTGAAAAAAGAATTACAAATTACAAATTTCAGATTTCAGATTCCGAACAATTTTAATTTGTAATTTGTGGTTTGCAATTTGTAATCTTTCAGTGCCTAGCTAAGGGTGCGGGCAATCTGCTGGATTTCATAGACCTCAACGGTGTCTCCCACCTTTATGTCGTCAAAACCAGCTATCTTTATCCCACACTCAAGCCCTTGACGGACCTCCTTAACGTCCTCTTTTACGATCTTCAAGGAGGCCAGCTTACCCTCAAAAAGGACTGCACCGTCCCTTGTTACCCTAATCATGGAATTTCTATTTATCTTCCCACTCTTTACTACACAGCCTGCCACATTGCCAAATCTTGAAATCTTGAAGACCTGCTTGATCTCCACCTGGCCGGTTACTACCTCTTTCTTCTCAGGTTCCAGCAGCCCTTCCATAGCGGCCTTTACGTCTCTGGTAATGTCATAGATAACCTGGTAGTGTCTAATCTCCACCCCCCTGCCTTCGGCCAGACCGGAAACGCCTTCCTCCAGGGCTACGTAAAAGCCTATAATAATGGCATCCGATGCGTCGGCGAGGATGACGTCCGACTCAGTAATGCTCCCTATTCCGCTGTGGAGGATCCTGACCTTTACCTCCCCGGTAGAAAGCTCCTCCAGCATGTTTTCTAACACCTCCAGAGAGCCCTTGACGTCGGCCTTCAGGATTAGCTTGAGTTCCTTTACCTTGCCTGCCTCAATCTTGGTATAGAGGTTCTCCAGGCTTACGTGGCTGCGTTCCTTGAGGCCGGCCTCTCTCAGTTGTTTCTGCCTGTCCAGGGCGATGCCCTTGGCCCTCTGCATATCCTTTAGGACATAAAATTTTTCCCCTGCCTCCGGGATGGTAGAGAGGTCGGAGACAGACACTGGATAGGACGGGCCTGCCTCTGTAACCGCTTGGCCCCTGTCGTTGTACATGGCCCTTACCCTACCCGAGGCCTGTCCGCACAGGAGTGGGTCTCCAAGGTGCAGTGTGCCATCCTGGACAATGACAGTAGCCACCACGCCCCTGCCCTCGTGGAGCCTGGCCTCCAGTACCACCCCCCTGGCCGTACCTTTGGGGTTAGCCTTTAATTCCAGTATCTCCGCCTCCAGGAGTAGTCTCTCCAGGAGTTCGTCCAGCCCCTTTTTAGTGGTGGCGGAGGTCTCTACAAAACCCGTCTTCCCGCCCCACTCCTCGGGTACGAGGCCCAGTTTGGCCAGTTGCTGTTTCACCCTCATAGGGTTGGCCTCTGGCTTGTCTATCTTGTTGATTGCTACCACTACGGGTACCCCTGCGGCCTTGGCGTGGTTCAGGGCCTCTTCCGTCTGGGGCATGACGCCATCATCGGCGGCCACTACCAGTACCGCCACGTCAGTGGCTTGGGAGCCCCTGGCCCTCATGGCAGTAAAGGCCTCGTGGCCAGGGGTATCAAGGAACACTACGGAACGGCCGTTGGTCTCTACCCGGTAGGCACCTATGTGCTGGGTGATACCCCCAACCTCCCCGCCCGCCACGTTAGTCTTCCTTATGGCGTCCAGCAGGCTTGTCTTGCCGTGGTCTACATGCCCCATAAAAGTGACTATAGGTGGTCTTGATACGAGGTCCGCTGTCTTGGAAGGTACCTCAAGCTCTACTTTCAGCTCCTCTTCGGGGCGTTTTGCCTTCTTGCATTCTACCTCTATTCCGAAGTCCAGGGCAAGGAGTGCCACGGTCTCTTCGTCTAGTGACTGGTTCATGGTAGCCCCGATATTGTGTTCCATCAGGAG
>MHYW01000033.1:0-9924 GCA_001828545.1 Planctomycetes bacterium RIFCSPHIGHO2_12_FULL_52_36 | reverse complement strand
CATGGTAGCCCCGATATTGTGTTCCATCAGGAGCTTGGTAATGATATTACTGGCCTTTATCCCCAGTTTACTTGAGAGGTCTTTGACTGTTATAGGTGTTTCCAGGATAACTTTCTGTCCCTTTAGGAACACCTTGGGAGTGGCGGGGGTAACCTCTTTGGGCCCCCTTCTGACTCTCTTCCAGTGGGGTACAAAGGCCAGTCCTGCCGGCCTCCTCAAAGTAGGGTGACGGGAGATTTTGATAAACTTTCCTGATGGGGCAGGTTTTAGTGAAGGCTCGGCAGGTATGACTTCACTAGGTTCAATCTTTGGTCTCTCTTTAGGTAGTGGTGGGGCGGTGGGCCGCTGGGGGGCTGTTGGTATCCTGGCCTCTACGACCTCTTTCTCTTGTCTCTCTGGGGGAGGTAGAGGGGTTGGATGTGCCTCTTTGGGTATGAAGAGGTTCCGTACGTTCTCTACGTCCTTCTCCTCTATGGTGTTAGCGTGGTGGGTGATATAAGAGAGGCCTAGTTCCTGACATTTTTCTATAATCAGGCCACTCTTTATCCCTAGCTCCTTGGCCAGTGCGCTAACCCTGATCTTTGTCATGGACTGCACCTTCTTTATTCTCCGATTCCTTCTCCTCAGAGACGGTGGTTAATTCTCCCTGCCCCGTGGTCTCTACAGGGACTTCCCGGGTCTCCTGGGCAGTGGGAGTCCCTCGCAGAGAATACTCTTGTTCGGTCAGTATGTCAATGTCCCAGCCTGTTAATCTGGAGGCCAGGCGGACGTTCTGCCCCCTCTTGCCTATGGCCAGGGAGAGTTGGTCTTCAGGCACCACCACGGTAGCCTGTTTAGTCTCGGTGGATAGCACTATACCGGTGATTTCGGCAGGCTTTAAGGTGTTGGGTATGAGTGCCTCGGGGGCCTCGTCCCAACGGATTATGTCTATCTTCTCCCCACCCAGTTCATCTACGATGTTTTTTATCCTTGTCCCCCTAACCCCTACGCACGCCCCTACACAATCTACCTGGGGGGCTTCCGATAGTACGGCTATCTTTGTCCTATAGCCGGCCTCACGGGCTATGGTCTTTATCTTTATGATCCCCTCGGCAATCTCCGGCACCTCCAGTTCAAAGAGCTTCCTGATGAAGTCCGGATGGTTTCTGGAGATGATGATCCTGACCCTCTGGCCTACTTTGTTTACGTCTAAAAGGATGGCACGGAGCCTCTCTCCTGGACGGTAGACCTCGCCGGGGATCTGTTCTGACTTGGGCAGGAGCGCCTCAGCCTTTCCCAGCATTGCCATTACGTTAGGGCCCTCCATACGCTGGACAATTCCCGTAACCAGGGTGCCCTTTTTAGGGAGGAATTCTTCGCAAATCACGTCCCGTTCCGCCTCTCGTATCTTCTGTGTCATAATCTGCTTGGCAGTGTGGGCGCTTATCCTCCCCAGTTCTGCCGGGTCTATCTTCTTATCCCCCTCCATGGCCGTAATTTCGCCTGTCTGCCTATCTATCTCTATAGAGATGTTCTCTTTAGAGATAAAGTGCTTCTTGGCCACCGCCAGGAGGGCAGCCTCTATGCCCTGGAAGATTATCTCCCTATCTATGGCCTTATCTTTATGCAGAGCTCCTACCAGTCTGAGAAGTTCTTCTCTATCCACTGGTGACCCTCCTACGGGATAAAAGAAAAGAGTGGGAATCCCCACTCTTTTTGACCCTCCTTATCCCTTTTACAAGCCTTGGAATCTATTGACCTTAAAACATATAATCACTCTCTGCCGTATGTCCGAGTTTTGCCCTTACATAAATTCTATCCGTTACCCAATTTTTGTCAAGGTTTTTTATATTGCCTCGGCCTATATTAACAATGTATAATTCTCGTTTTGCTGGCAAGACCTTCAATTGAGGTAAGGAGTAACGAAAATCCCTATGATAGAAGGAGTAAAAATCAAGACCCTGAGGGTCATCCCGGATGAACGGGGACGGCTGATGGAGATACTAAGACGTGATGACGAAATCTTCACAAAATTCGGACAAATTTACATAACTACCGCTTACCCTGGGGTGATAAAGGCATGGCATTATCACAGGATACAGACGGATAATCTGGTGGCGATAGCTGGCATGGCTAAGGTGGCCCTCTACGATGCCAGAGAAAACTCCCCAACCTACAAAAAGGCAGAGGAGTATTTTATGGGCGTCCATAATCCCCTCCTCATCCAGATTCCCCCAATGGTCTATCACGGCTATAAATGCATAAGTAGCGAGGAGGCCGTCGTGATAAACTGTCCCACCGAACCTTATAACAGGACTACTCCTGACGAATGCAGGGTTGACCCCTTTAACAACGATATCCCCTATAACTGGCTTAAAAAGGATAGATAGCCCATACCATGATTGCCACACCTTCAATAGCCTCGCTTAGCAGGTCGACCTATTCTGTTCCAGACGTCGACCGGCTCAGGAAATCTTTTCCTGGCAGGCCCTGGCAGAACTACAAGGCAGGACATTACGAAGATGCACTACGATTTGCCATAAAGATAAATAAAAAGGACGCAGGCCCTTTCGCCGACTTTATAGGAGTTGAACTGGGCAAACGTGGCCTTAACCAGGAGGCACTCACATTCTTTGACAAGGCACTGAAGATTGACCCGAGGTACGCCTCGGCATGGTACAACAAGGGCGTGGCCCTGTACAATCTGGGCAGGTATGAGGAGGCCATTACCTGCTGCGAAAAGGCACTGGAGATTGACCCGAAGTACACCAGTGCATGGAACAACAAGGGCGTGGCCCTGAACAATCTGGGCAGGTACGAGGAGGCCATCACCTGCTATGACAAGGCACTGGGGCTTGACCCGAAGTACACCAGTGCATGGAACAACAAGGGCTTGGCCCTATATAATCTGGGCAGGTATAAGGAGGCGATTGAAAGATACCAGGAGGCCCTTAAGCTAAACAGAGACTGGCTAGCGTCCCATATCAACCTTGCCGTCCTCCTCAGTGTCACTAATCGTCATGACGAGGCGGAAAGGGAGTTCAGAGAGGCCCTGAGACTGTTTAAAGAAAAAGAACCAAAAAGGCTAGAAGAGGCCCTGAGGTATCTGGAAAAGGAGCTAGAGACCCATTATGACAGCCACTCCCTCTGGCGGGCTAAAGGTGAGTTCTTAAAGGCACTAGGCAGGGAGGTAGAGGCACAGAAGTCACTGCAAACGGCGGAAGAGTTAGAGAGCCTTGAAATCCCAGACATAGAACACGACATAGTGGTTAAAATGCTTCCGCCTATAGAAACCTGGAGGGTGGTAAAGGCAAAGGTAAAGCATCTTGGGCGGGCAACACCCAGGGTAGTGATTGACCTTGTGGAAGATTGAGCCAAAGTATATTGAGATAGATGACGAACTATCCCTGGTATGAGCTAGTAGAAGGAAGTAATCTCCTCCAGGGTGATTTTTTAGATAAATGCCCAATAATAGTCCCTAGCAAAGACCTTTATATCCCTCCTTCCGGAGAAGCACCAGGAGTAGAGATACCCACTATTGAATGCAATGTAGTTGTTATGAGCCAATCCTGTGACATTACGCAGGGTAGACTTGATTTGATTCTGGTATGTCCCCACTGGTCACTGGAAGATATGGGACAGAAAAACGTTGTACTAAAGTCGTCTAAAGGAAGAGAAGAGTTGCGGAGAGGAAATTTTCCAGGGTATCATTTGCTAAACAAATATGACCTTGGAGGAATGGAGGGTGATTATAGAGTGGTGGATTTTCGTACAGTTTATAGCCTTCCCCTTGACTTCCTTAAAGACTTCGCAAGCAGGGCCGGTAAGCGTATTCGCCTGCTTCCACCCTATCGTGAGCACTTATCCCAAGCCTTTGCACGGTTCTTTATGAGAGTGGGGCTACCTGCAGACATTCTCCCATTCCGTTAAGCCCAGTAACTTCATGTACTACCCCCCTTCCCGAAATACTCCCCCGTTTTATTCCTCACCACGTTAGAAAGTAATAGCAGGGCGAGTAGGTTGGGCAGGGCCATTAGGCCGTTGGCCAAATCTGCAAAATTCCAGACTATCTCCAGTTTCATCACCGCCCCCACTAACAGGGCCAGGAGGAAGATGGCCTTATAAAACGGTATGGAGGCCATGCCAAGCAGGTGTTCCACGCAACGCTCTCCATAGTAGTACCAGCCGAGGATGGAGGTATAGGCAAAGAGGGTGAGGCTTATGGGCACCACAAATCCACCCACCCCTGGGAGTTGAGACTGGAAGGCCCTGGAGGTCAGCACGGCCCCATTCAAACCCTCTCTCCACAGGTCGCTTGTTATCACCACCAGGGCAGTCACGGTACATACTACTATAGTGTCCAGGAAAGGTTCCAGGAGGGCTACCAATCCCCCCTTTACCGGGTGGTCAGTCATTATGGCGGCATAGGCAATGGGGGCGCTCCCTAGACCTGCCTCGTTAGAGAAGACACCCCTGGCCACACCCATCCTCATGGCCAGCCATACACCGCCCCCAGCAAAGCCCCCCACCACCGCCCCAGGTGAAGGGGTGCAGGAGATTATCTCCCACAGGGCCGGGATTATCCTGTGGCTGTTCAGGGCCAGGGACGCTATCCCTGCCAGGAGATAGCCCGCCACCATGAATGGTACCAGGTAACTGGCCACCCTGGCAATACGCCTCAGTCCCCCTACTATCACTAAGACAGTGGCAAAAAATAGGACAACGCCGATTATTCCCCTCAAGGAGAACAGGCTCAATGGGGTGAGACGTGACAGGGGTTCTGCCAGGGCGTTGCTTATGGAATTGGATTGTACCATGTTACCTGCACCAAGGGCGGCCATGACACCGCAGGCAGAGAACGTGAGGGCAAGGGGTCTGTAACGCTGGCCGAGACCCTTCTCAATATAGTACATCGGCCCCCCTCTGGTGTGCCCATACACGGACTTCTCCCTGTAGGTAAGGGCCAGGACGCACTCTGAATACTTGGTGGCCATGCCGAGGAGGGCCACCACCCACATCCACAGCAGTGCCCCAGGTCCACCTACCGATATGGCCGTGGCTACCCCCACGATATTCCCCGTTCCTATGGTAGAAGATAGGACGGTGCTCAATGCCTGGTAGTAGCTTAGTTCACCTAGTTGCCCCCTCTTTCCTCCCCCGGCTGAAAGATGGTAGGTAGGCAGGATAAACCTGAAGGCCGTTCCGAACCCCCTTACCTGGATAAACCGAAGTTTTACGGTGAGATAGAGTCCCGTCCCTGCCAGGAGGGCGCTGAGCGGGAGACCCCATAAGTAAGTGGAAACCGTCCACAGGAACTCGTTGAGGCTATCTAGCATAACGATGTTTCTGTGTGAGGTGGGCTGGATTTACCGCAGGCAAGACAGGATGGCCTCCCTGTATCTCAAAAAATCCTTCAGATTGTGGTCAAGCCTGGCGGACCTATCAGTACTGGACAAGGGAGAATACGTCGTGACCTTCAAGCGGCTTTCTGCCGCCCAGGAAGGTCAGCTCCACCAGGAAGGCACAGCCTACTACCTGGCCGCCCATAGACTCTATAAGCTTACAGCAGGCCGCCATGGTGCCCCCTGTGGCCAGGACGTCGTCCAGCAGGAGCACCCTGTCTCCCGGTCTGACGGCATCTTCGTGTATCTCCAGGCTATCGGTACTGTATTCAGTCTGGTAGGTTGCCTTCTTGCGGAGGTAGGGTAACTTGCCTGGCTTTCGCACAGGGACAAAGCCTGCTCCCAGGTTGTAGGCCACTGTGGGGCCGAGGATGAAACCCCTGGCCTCCGCCGCCACTACGAGGGAGACTGCCTGGCGCCTGTAATGCTCGGTAAGGGCATCTACTGCCTCCCTGAAGGCCCTGGGGTCTTTTAGTAATGGAGTAATATCTTTAAAAACTATGCCTTTCTTAGGAAAATCTGGGACGTCTCGTATAAAGCTCTTTAGTTGGTTATTTCCCAAGGTTGTTATGGCCCCTCCTGGGCGACTATCGCATAAAGTTTGCGCAGGGCCTCTCTCTCTATCTGGCGGACCCTCTCCCTGCTCAGGTGGAGTTCCTTACCTATCTCTCTCAAAGTAGTGGGCTCGTTGTTGTCCAGACCGAAGCGATTCTTGATTATGAAGGCCTCCCTGCTGTCCAGGGTTTCCACTAGCTTGTGCACGCGCTCCTTTTCAAAGACCTCCAGGAGTTCTTCATCAGGGGTGCTAGTCCGCTGGTCAGCAATACCGTCAATGAGCGTCCATATGCTATCAAGGTTGGGTTCGTCGGGGCCTGACTCAGTTGGGGTGGGTTCCACGGCGTCAAGGGATACCTTTTCTTTCTCCTCCGGGACATGCTGACGCCTCTCTGCCACGTAGGCAGGTCTGCGTATGAATCTACCCGTGTTGGTCAAGGCCCGTCTTACGGCCTGTTTTATCCACCAGGTAGCGTAAGTGCTGAAGCGGTAACCCTCGCTGCAGTCGTAGCCGTCTACGGCCTTTATAAGACCTATATTGCCTTCTTCAATAAGGTCTACGTCGGAGAGGCCGCGATAGCGGTAATGCTTGGCTATGCTAACTACCAGGGGCAGGTTGGACTCTATGAGGGTCTTTCTGGCCTCCTGGTCTCCTTCCGCTATCCGGTGGGCTAAGGCCCGCTCCTCTTCTGGAGTAAGTTTGCGCCTGACCTTACTCATCTCTTTTAGATAGGTCTGGAGGTCTGATTCTATCCTGGCCATTACTTCGCTCCGTTTGAGGCTTTGCCCCTTCGCTTCACTCAGTTGTAGTGGCAATTCATGTTGAAAATCCGCCTCAGGCGGGAATTGCCCCTGCTCCTAGGCCCGCCTAAGGCGGGAAGCCCGAAGGGACGACGGACCCGTTCCTGGTCTGCCTGTGGCCAGGTTTAGGCCTTTTCCGCCTCTTGTAGGGCCCCACGGTTGGTTGCCTGCCTCAGACTCAGGCCCAGCTTCCTCTGTCCTACGTCCAGCTTTATAATCTTTACCTCTACCTCCTGCCCTTCTGAGACTATGTCTTTGGGGTCAGAGACCTTCTTTTCGGCAAGTTCTGAGATGTGGAGGAGGCCCTCTACCCCTGACTCCAGTTCTACAAAGGCACCAAAGTTGGTGAGCTTGGTCACCTTGCCTTTTACTACGTCCCCTACACCGTATTTCTCAGATACTTTCTTCTCCCAGGGGTCTTCTACCAGTTGTTTTGTCCCCAGGGCTACCCGTTTCTTCTCTTTATCTACCGATAGTACCACGGCCTCTATCGTCTCCCCCTTCTTGAAGACCTCGGAGGGGTGGGTCACCTTCTTAGACCAGGATACGTCTGAGATGTGGAGCAGGCCGTCTATGCCCTCCTCAATCTCAACGAATACCCCATAGCTGGTAAGGTTTCTTACCTTCCCCTTCACCTTGGTCCCCGGGGCATACTTCTCTTCAATTACGTCCCAGGGGTTGGCCTCCACTTGTTTCATGCTAAGGGATATTTCCTGCTTTTCTTTGTTGACCTTGAGGACCACCACTTCTACCGTATCCCCGATGGATACCATTTCTGTGGGTTGGTTTACCCGTCTCGTCCAGGACATCTCCGATATGTGCACCAGTCCTTCAATGCCGTCCTCTAGTTTGACGAAGGCACCGTAAGGCATTATGTTCACTACCTGACCCGTGGTCTTGGTCCCAGGGGGATACTTTCCTTCTACCTTTGTCCAGGGGCTTTCCAACTTCTGTTTCAGCCCCAGGGCTATCTTCTCTTTTTCCTTATCTACATCCAGTATCTTTACCTCTACTTCTTGTCCGATTGAGAGCAGTTCAGAGGGGTGGTTTATCCGTCCCCAACTCATGTCGGTAATGTGAAGAAGGCCGTCTAGACCTCCCAGGTCCACAAAGGCCCCAAAATCGGCAATGTTCTTTACAATACCCTTTCTCAACTCTCCCACCTGGATTTCAGACAGTAGTTGTTGTTTCTGCTTCTCCCTGCCCTCTTCCAGGAGTTTTCTGCGGGAGACCACGATGTTTTGCCTGGCCTCGTCTATCTTGAGGATTTTACAGGTTACCTCTTTACCTATGTACTCTCCTATGTCTCCTGGGAGTTTGATGTCTATCTGGGAGGCGGGGAGGAAGACAGGTATGCCCAGGTCTACTAGGAGACCACCTTTTATCTTCCGCATAACACGCCCCTTGACCACATCCCCTTCCTTATACTGGGTTACTATCCTCTCCCAGCCCCTGATACGGTCTGCTTTCCGTTTGGAGAGTCTTATCAGCCCGGAATCGGCCTCCACTGCCTCCAGGAGCACTTCAATTTCGTCCCCTATCTTTACCTCAGACAGGTCTTCAAACTCCTCCGAGGGGACTGCCCCTTCGGACTTGTAACCCCCATCCACAATTACCTCTGTGGGGGTTATTGCCAGCACCCTTCCTTTAAGGATAGAGCCCACTTCAAAGGATTTAATGGATTCGGTATAGAGCTTCTCCATCTCTTCAGGCACCCTGGTCCCCAAGGCATCCTCTACTTCTCTGCTAATCGCTTCCTGGTCTATTTCAAATCTTCTGAATAAGTCTAGCTTTGGCATTTAGCTCCTTCCTTAATCCTAAATCCCTTTAAACCTTTGAACCTTTGAACTCTTAAACCCTCAAGCCCCTGAGGATGGAGACCGATTCTCCTTCATAGGGGTCTGTAAATCTAACATCCCTTGCCTTATCCTCTGGGCAAACCTGCTCTCGGATCCATCCCAGTAGAGGGGTGGCCCGAAGGCCACTTTTATAGGCTTAAACCTGAACAGCTTCCTCGTCCTGGGCCAGGCCTCATAGGCCCCATGTATCACGGCCGGTATTACCGGGGAACCCGACCTGTGGGCTATCAACTCTATCCCTGGGTACAGCTCTCCAATGGCGCCGTCCCAGGTACGGGTCCCCTCGGGGAAAATCAGTACAATCTTCCCCGCAGCCAACCTATTTATGGCCTCCCTAAGGCCACTACTGTCCCGGCCTCCCTCTTTCAATGGGAAGGCATTCAGAGACTCTATGAGCCACCGGAACAGGGCGCTTTTATAAAAGAGGGACTGTCTCGCCATGCTGTGTATCTGGCGGGGGAGTCCTACTCCTATGAGAATGGGGTCCATGTAACTCTGATGATTACTTACGATAAGGACCCCACCCTGGCAAGGTATATTTTCCCTACCATAGGCCCTATATCTTAAAAGGGCGCAAAATAGAGGCTGGGCCAGGATACGTAGTAACCCGTACCAGAGGGCCCTCAACACCTCTTTCAGGAACATATTGTACCTTACCTACCCTCCTCTTTGCAAGCCAGTAATAAGTATTAGGCAATACGCAGTAAGCAGATGGAATTTGGCATTTTTCATCTGCCTAACTCATTGGTGTTTACTAAGATGCCTCGGTGTTTAAATCTTCTTCAACAACGCTTCCACTACCTCTTCTGATGTAAGGTCAGTAGTATCAAAGTATATGAAATCATCACCCATCTTCAGGGGTGAGGCCTCTCTGGAGGTGTCTCTCTCATCCCTTTTCTTAAGTTCTTCCAGGACGTCCTGATAAGTTATTCCCCTAGTGGTCTCAAGGAGTTCAAGGTATCTCCTCCGTGCCCTCTCTTCCACCCCGGCGTCCAGATAAAACTTTCTCTCGGCACTGGGGAAAACTACCGTGCCAGTGTCCCTCCCTTCGGCCACAGCACTTACACCCTCTGACGCCATCCTCTGCTGCTCTACCAGCCTCTCCCTCAACGCAGGGCGGCTGGCTATATAGTGGACGTTCCCCGTCACCTCAGGGGTGCGTATTGCCTCGCTCACGTCTTTGCCGTCTAAAAAGACCCTGGTACCGCCCTCGGAATTCCTGAGTTCTATCTTAGTTTCCTGCAAGAGTTGCTTGAGGAGGGCTTCGTCCTTCATATTTACGCCCACCCTCATGGCCTTCAGGGTAAAGGCCCTGTAAAAGGCCCCTG
>MHYW01000032.1:8726-11510 GCA_001828545.1 Planctomycetes bacterium RIFCSPHIGHO2_12_FULL_52_36 | reverse complement strand
CTCCTGCGTTCTCCTCAGGGTCTATTCCCACGAAATCCTGGGCTATTATATCCCCGCTGTCCATCTTTTCCGCCACCCGCAAGATGGTGACCCCGGTCTGGGTCTCACCCCTTATGATGGCCCAATTTATAGGGGCGGCCCCCCGGTATTTGGGTAATAGTGAGGCGTGGAGGTTTATACAGCAGATTTTGGGCAACTCAATAAAGGCCCTTGAGAGCCTCTGCCCGAACGCCACCACCACGATGATATCTGGGGCCAGGCCCCTTAGCTCTGCCAGGAAAGGCTCTTCATTGACGCTGTCAGGCTGGAGTACCCGTAGCCCTGACTCCAGTGCCAGTTCCTTGACCGGTGGTGGCAGGGGATGACCGCTACGCCCCCTGGGCCTATCGGGTTGGGTAACTACGGCAGAAATCTGATGGTTAGACAGGGCCAGGCCCTTGAGGCTGGGGAGGGCAAAAGAGGGTGTGCCTAAGAAAACAAGGTTCATTTTGGGTTAGTAGACAGTAGCAAGTAGCTAGTAGATAGTAGATAGTAGATAGTAGGTAGGAAAAAGATTTATCCCTGACTACTGGCTACTGACTACTATCTACTGTTTCTCTGTACATCTCTTCAAGTTCTTTTAGTCTCCTGGAGACCGTCAGGCGGCTGGCAGGGGTCATCTTGTCAATAATCAGGGTACCGTTGAGGTGGTCTATCTCGTGCTGCCAGACCCTGGCCGGGAGGTCTTCCACCTCCATCTCCAATCTTTCTCCCTTGAGAGTGAAGGCCACCACCACCACTTTTTGGGACCTGCTCACCTTTCCCAGGACACCCGGCAGGCTGAGGCACCCCTCCTCTTCCAGGGTCTCACCCTCGCTATGGATTATCTCTGGATTAATAAAGACCCTCTCCCCCGTACGTTCCCCCGTCTCATCCTTTACTATCAGGCGTTCAAGCCAGCCCACCTGGTTAGCGGCGAGGCCAACCCCACAGGCCTCATACATAAGCTCCAGCATACTTTCGGCCTTTTCCTGATAATCCCCTCCGCCTGAGGCGGACTGGTTTATATCCTTTATCGGCGTAGCCTTCTTACGGAGGGCAGGTTCTGGGTAATATAATATCTGCATAGTTTTTACCTTTAGAATTCAAATATAACATCCATAGCAGGTAAAAGCAAGGCTGCAAGTCCGCCTCGGGCGGGAAGTACGCCCCAAGACAAAATATGCTCATTGACAACGCCTTCAGGGTCTGTTAAATTCTCATCTAAAAGGAGGTAGTATGCCACATACACCATCAGCGCTTAAGACGCTGAAACAGGACGTAAAGAGGAGGCTGAGGAACCGGAGTGCTAAATCAGCCCTGAAGACCCAGTTAAAGAGGTTCTCAGCAACCCTGCAGGCAGGGGATGTTGAGGCCGTAAGGGAGCAGTTCCGTCTTACCGTTAAGCTACTGGATCACACGGTCTCCAGGGGGATTATAAATAAGGGTACCGTCTCAAGGAAGAAGTCCCAGCTTGCGAAAAAACTCAACGCACTGGTTGCCGCAGGAAAAGTCAAGGCAAACACGTAGGGGCAGACCTGCGTATCTGCCTCTACATTGGGCAGGGGTAAACCCTGCCCCTACATCCTGTTTTCTGTTCCCTGGCCTCTGACCCCTGGCCCCTGTTTTAATAGTGCCCTCAGGTGGTGTTCCACGCAGAGGGGTAGACCTTCCAGGCTGTACCCCCCTTCCAGACATGAGACTATCCTGCCCGAGGCGGACTCTCTGGCTACTTCAATGGTTAGCTCTGTGAGTCTTCTAAAATCCTCCGCCTCAAGGCCCAGTCCTGCAATGGGGTCTTCTGCATAGGTATCAAAACCGGCGGAGATGAGCACAAATTCGGGGCGGTAGTCCTTTGCCTGCCCCTTCAGCACCTTCTCAAAGACCTCCAGGTATTCTTCTCTTGAGATATTCCAGTCCAGGGGGACGTTCAGGGTGAAGCCCTTTCCTGGACCTGTGCCTGTCTCCCCCTGACTGCCTGTGCCGGGGTAGAAGGGCCAGCGGTGCAGTGAGATGTAGAGGACTCTTGGCTCCTCGTAGAAGGCCTCCTGTGTCCCGTTGCCGTGGTGGCAGTCCCAGTCCAGGATGAGTACCCTCTGGAGGTGGTGCCTGGATAGGAGGTGGCGGGCGGCTATGGCTACGTTATTAAAGAGACAAAAACCCATTCCCCTGGTGGGGGTGGCATGGTGGCCGGGGGGCCTCACCATGCAAAAGGCGTTTGTGGCCTTACCTGCCATAACGGCGTCCGTAGCATCTACAAGCGCCCCTGCGGCGTAAAGGGCCGCCTCATAAGAGTCCCTGGAGACTACGGTATCCGGGTCTAACTGGCCGCCCCCCCTCCTGGCCATCTCTTTTACAGCGTTGATGTATTCCTGACTGTGAACAAGGGCAATATCCTCCTCTGTGGCCTTCCTGGGCGTCTCCACACGGAGTTTATCCCATAGTCCTGTCGCCTTCAGGTGGGTGAGGATAGCCTCCAGCCTCCTGGGAGATTCGGGGTGGAACCCTCCGGTATCGTGCTTGAGGAATATGTCGTGGTAGTAGAGTAGAGTCATAGATTAGGGGCCAGGGGCCAGAATTAAGAATTCAGAAGTCAGAATTCAGTAGTAGGTGATGGACTATAGACTTTGGACTTTTTTTAGTCCATAGTCCATAGTCCACAGTCTATTTTTTAGTCCAAAGTCTTCAATAGTTAGTATTCTGAATTCTGACTACTGTATTCTTTATTCTTTCCCTAACCCCTAACCCCTAACCCCTAACCCCTAA
>MHYW01000032.1:0-8689 GCA_001828545.1 Planctomycetes bacterium RIFCSPHIGHO2_12_FULL_52_36 | reverse complement strand
CCCTAACCCCTGCCCCCTGACCCCTAGACCCTGATCCCTGTTCCTGCCCCCTAATCTTTAATTGATTGTTACCCTCCTGTCAAATATAATTTAGACCACTGGACATGGGCACTACAGACCTGGAGGTACTGGAACTGGTCTTCCTGAGTGTGGACATGGAGACCCTTAGGGCCAAAGACCCTTCCATTACAGGGGAGAGGTTGAGAGGTCTTTTGGACTGCCTGAAGGGGAAGTTAGGGTCTGATGTGGCATCTACCTCAGACGGGCCCCCGACAGAGGAGGTTGTCCTTTACGTTGATGGGGCGGCCCGTGGGAACCCGGGGAAGGCTGGCATCGGGGTAGTCTTGAGGGATAAAAGAGACAAGGTCATAGAGGAGGCGGGTCAGTATATAGGAGAGACTACCAACAACGTGGCGGAGTATAGGGCCTTACTGGAGGGCCTTAAGAGGTCCCTGGCCAGGGGGGTTAAGCGGGTGGAGATATTTTCGGATAGTGAACTCATGGTAAGGCAGATTAATGGGAAGTACAGGGTAAAGTCCCAGTCCCTGTTACACCTCTATATGGAGGCAATGAAGCTGCTAAGTAGTCTGACTCACTGGAAGATAGCCCACATCCCCAGGGAGCGGAACTCCAGGGCCGATGCCCTGGCCAATATGGCTATAGATGCCAGAAAGGGAATAGGGGCTAGGGAGTAGAGGGTAGCAAGGCTTTGCTAATCCCCCGCTCCTGATTTGAGGAACTTCCCCGTATAATGCGTTACTTAAAATATACAAATAACACATACTATCTTGGGTCTTAAATCTAAAAAGGAGCCCTCTATGCGAATCCTGTTGCCAGTCGTTTGGCTTTTTATGCCCTGGTTTTTCCTCCAGGAGGTCCCTGCCCAGGAGGCGACAGAGAAGGAAATCTTTATCCATATCCATTCCGGGTTGAAGACCATACCTGTCAGGAAGGTCATTGACTACGTCATAGATGAGGCAGAAGACGAAGGGATTACTGAGATAGTAGGAAATACCAGGCACGCGGAACGGGACGTATGGGATATTGCCTTCACGTTTATTAAAAGGACAAAGGTCAAGGAGCTTGGCTGGCGTTACGGGAGGGAGAAGTGGGACCTCAAGCCCATGAACGAGGCAACTAAGTATTATTCCTTTCCTCTTGACAACTATGTTATAGGTCCGGCCATAAACCTGGCCCTGGCCAAGATAGAAGGTAAGGGCGTCCAGGTGGAAGAAATCAGGGGTAGGGGGTTAAGGACCCAGGACAAACTGTGGCAGCTCTCGCTAAGGGCCATAGACGCCCAGGGAGTCAGCCACATCCAGGAGTGGAAGTACGACCACAAACACAAGGAACTCTCCCCTCAACATTTTGATCATTCAGACCTTGATGTGGCCCTCGCCAGTTGTGTAACGGCTAAGGGGATAAAATACTCAGCCCTCAAGAAGGATATCCATCTTGAAGAATTTCTTACAAAGGCCTCAAAACTGCATAAACTAGAGCTGGCGGACCTTCCCAGGGAGGAACAGATTGCCTTCTGGATAAACGTGTATAACGCCACCGTACTTAGGCGTGTTGCCGAGAAGTACCCCGTCAAGAGTGTGAAAGAGATAAAGGGCCTCTTTGACAAGGAAAAGCTCAAGGCCGGAGGGAAGTCCCTCCCCCTTGATGAACTGAGAGATTACCTCCTGGGTGGGGATTTCAAAGAACCCAGGGTGCTTTTTGCCCTCGTGCCTGGCACCAAGAGTTCACCATCTCTTCGCAAGGAGGCCTACTGCGGCAGACTCCTGGAGAGACAACTGGAAGAGGACCTTAAGTCTTTTCTGAGTCAGCCCGCTAACCTCTACGCCACGGAGGCGGGGGTACTCCTCTCCCCCGTGCTTGAACCCCTGGCAAAGAGGGGTACCTTACTGGACTTCCTAAACAAGGCAGGCAGTTCCCTCCCACCAAACGTATCCAAGTCTCTAGCGGATGGGGAAAAAGAGGTTAAGTTTATGGAGTACGACTGGGGGGTGAATGCGGGGGAGTGACTCCTTCATTTTTAGGGGCTAGGGGTTAGGGGACAGGGGTTAGGGGGTAGCCGCAGGCTTTAGCCTGCGTTATACTTTCTCCTAATCTCTGGTCCCTAGCCCCTGGCACCTGGCTTTGAGCAGTGAGGGTTGCATCATGATAAAGAGGGACGAGTTCGGGCCAGAGAAGGTGCTTGAGGTCTATGACCCAGGAGTGGGGATGCATGGGTTCTTGGTCATTGACAACACCGCCCTCGGCCCTGGAAAGGGTGGGATAAGGATGACCTTCGGCGTGACTGCTGAGGAGGTCTACCGTCTGGCCCGTACCATGACCTGGAAGAATGCCCTGGCAGAGATACCCTTTGGTGGGGCCAAGTCAGGTATAGTGGCGGAGGTACACGGGTTGAGCATTGAGGCCAAGAAGTCCCTCATCCAGGCCTTCGCCAGGGCTATCAGGCCCCTCTCGCCTTCCCTTTATATCGCTGGGCCTGATGCAGGTACCGGTCAGGAGGAGATGCGCTGGTACGTAGAGGCCAATGGCTCCCCTAAGTCCTGCACGGGCAAACCTGCCGATATGTGCGTCAACCCCAGACAGGAGTGCGGTATCCCCCACGAGTTAGGTTCCACCGGACTCGGTGTGGCCCATTCGGCTGATGAGGCAGTTACCTTCCTTGGGTTGAACATAAAGGATGTTACGGTGGCCATTGAGGGCTTTGGCAACGTGGGGACCTTTGTGGCCAACCACCTCTCAGAACTGGGGGCAAGGGTGGTGGCGGTCTCGGATAGAAAGGGTACCATTTATAATGAGAAGGGCCTAGAAGTGGAGTCCCTCATCAAATTAAAAGAGGAGACGGGGAGCGTGATAAATTATAGACCCGGTAAAGTCCTTACGACCGCAGAGCTCTTTGAATTGGAGGTAGACGTCCTCATCCCCGCCGCCCTTTCTGACGTAATCACCCCTTTGAATGTGGACAGGGTGAAGGCCAGGGTAGTAGTGGAAGGTTCCAATATACCCATGTCTCCGGATATAGAAGAGGTCCTCCACAAGAAGGGCATCCTGGTCGTGCCGGACTTCGTGGCCAATGCGGGTGGGGTAATATCCTCATACGCTGAGTACATGGGTTACAGTTCCAGAGGCATGTTTGATATTGTTGAACGAAGGGTCAAGAGGAATACCAGGCTAGTGCTGGAGTATGGCAGGTACAAGGGGATGAAACCAAGGGATGCCGCCATGGAGATTGCCGTGGAGAGGGTAAGAGGGGCCATGGCCAGCAGACTGGAGGCAGGAGGGGCATCCGCCTAAGCCTGCCCTTGATCCGCCTCAAGCGGAGAAGGGGCGGACTCCTGACAAGAAGGCGTGTACGAGGACGAGAGGTTTTCCCAGGCCTTTTACGACGAACTGGAGGGGGGGAGGTTAGGGATACTCTCCTTTGTAGGCAGGAGGGTCTTTGACGTAAGCGGATATTTCTACGTAGGGAATCTATTGAGACATTGCAGGCTGAGGTCTAGCCGTAGGGTGTTAGAGATTGGCTGTGGTGCGGCCAGCATCCTTACCAGGGCCAATCTCGTGAGTGGCAACGACAAGAGATACTTTGGCATAGACGTCTCCCCCATCATGCTGGATAGGGCAAGGCAGGTCATCCATAAGAAGGGGTTGGGCGGCCATATCTTCCTGGTAGAGTCTCCCGCCTCTGCCTTACCCTTCAAGTCAGAGAGCTTTGACCTTGTATTCCTGGCCTATGTGATAAAACATCTATCTAACGAGAGCCTGACCGCGTGCCTGAGAGAGGCACACAGGGTACTGGTCCCTGGGGGGAGCCTGGCCTTCTGGGAGTTTCTACCCTCACCATTTCCATGGATAAATAGATACATTTATGCCATTACCCGGGCCCAGCACCTGAGGACGTACCCTGAGGCACTCTCATTCCTGGCAGAGGCAGGCTTTCCTGAGGCAAAGAGTTTTACCGTTATTGCCCCCTGGCTCCCCACCAGGACCCTGGCCCTGGTGGCGAAGAAGAGAACGTCACCCTGAGCGGAGCGAAGGGTCTGTAAAACGGGAGATTCTTCTCCGCCTTAGGCGGATCAGAATGACAGAAAGAGAAGGCAGATAGATTATGAGACCACTTCTAAAGTTAATCAATTTCCTGGTGGCCTTATTAATCTTTTTATTCTCCTGTCTCTCAGGGGCTCAAGAGGCCAGAGACTATTTAGAGAAGGGACGCTCTTACCTCCAGGAGGGGCGTGCGGATGAGGCCCTGGTTGAATTGAAAAGGGCAGTAGAGCTTGACCCAAAGCTCTCAGAGGCAAGAAAACTCCTGGGTACTGCCCTTAAAGAGAAGGGGTTTCTTGACGATGCCATAATCCAGTTTAAGAATGCCATTACCCTGGAGCCAAAAGACGCAGAACTGAGGGTACTATTGGGCTATACGTATTTAGAGAAGGGGAACAGGGAGGAGGCCATAAAGGAGTTCTCCCGTGCAATAAAACTAAAGCCCAAAGAGGGGAGGTTCCAGATGGCCCTGGGCCAGGCCTTCCTCCAGGAGGGGGAATATGAAGAGGCCGTCCACCACCTGGGAAAGGCCATCAAGCTGGAACCCACCCTGGCAGAAGTCCACATGCTCCTGGGGGAGGTCTACCTGGCCATAAGGAAGTTAAACGATTCTATAGAAGAGTTAAAGGAGGCCATAAGGCTAGACCCCTTCCATGCCTCATGGTACACCCTGCTGGGCAGTGTCTACTTTACCAAGGGGCTTTATGGTGAGGCGGTGAAAGAATACATGGAATCTCTCAGGGTAGACCCGGGCCAGGCAGAACCCCATTTACTTATAGGCCGGGCCTATACCACTATGGGCCAGTTTGATGAGGCCATCGGAGAGTACAAGAAGGCCCTGGAGCTAGACCCCAACTCTCCGGAGATCCACATGCACCTGGCCGCTCTATACCGTAGATTGGGCCGGATAGTAGAGGCAGACGTGGAGTTAAAGAGGTATAAGGAGATAATCAAGGAGAAGAGTAGGGAGTAGCAGATATACGGTGCGTTACGACACCCCCTGCAAGGCTACAAGACGTTGCTTTAGCAAGACATTAATCTTCCAATGTTGAAAGGTCCCCCTCCGGCAGGCCCAGTTCCCTGGCCTTCAGCAACCTTCTCATAATCTTCCCACTTCGGGTCTTTGGTATGCCGTCCATGAACTGTATCTCCCTGGGGTAGGCATGGGCGGAGAGGCGGTGTCGGATAAACTCCTTTATCTCTTCTTCCAGTTCTATGGAGGGCTTATGTCCGTGTCTGAGGACGATGAAGGCCTTGATAATCTCTCCCCGCTCGGGGTCTGGTTTACCGATTACGCCTGCCTCGGCCACTGCCCTATGCTCCACCAGAGCGCTCTCTACCTCAAAAGGCCCCACCCTGTGGCCTGCCGTCATTATTACGTCATCGGCCCGTCCTATGAACCAGAAGTAGCCGTCCTTGTCCACGTGGGCAGTATCTCCCGTGGTGTACCAGCCGGGGATTGTGAAATATTCCTTGTACCGCTTCTCATCCCCCCACAAGGCCCGCATCATGGAGGGCCAGCCCTGTGTCGGGAGTGGCCCTGCCACTTTCAGTGCCAGTATCCCACTATTCCCAGGGGGGAGTTTATGGCCCTTACCATCAATAATGGCCGCCTCCGTACCAGGGAAGGGTTTGCCCATTGAGCCGGGCCTTACGGGCACGCTGGGGTAATTGGCTATCATTATTGCCCCTGTCTCCGTCTGCCACCAGGTATCGTGTATGCACAGACCAAATACCTCCATCCCCCAGCGTATCACCTCCGGGTTAAGGGGTTCTCCCACACTCAGGATGTAGCGGAGACTCTTGAGGTTGTACTTTTTTACTACCTCTGGGCCTGCCTTCATAAGCATCCTTAGTGCCGTGGGTGCGGTGTACCAGACCGTTACCCCGTAACGCTCAATAATGGAGTACCAGTGCTCTGCCTCAAAGCGTCCCTCAAAGGTTACCTGGGAACAGCCGTTAAGCCAGGGCCCCCAGAGGCCGTAGACCGTACCCGTTACCCACCCAGGGTCGGCAGTGCACCAATAGACGTCTTCCTCCTTCAAATCCAGCACCCATTTAGAAGTGATGTAGTGGGAAAGCATATCATGATGGACGTGCACCACCCCCTTTGGTTTACCCGTGGTGCCGGAGGTGTAGAGGATGTAGAGGGGGTCTTCCAGGTCCATGTCTTCTACCTCCAGTCCCCTTGGGGCCTTTTCTACCTCCCTCTCAAAACTTACCTCCCCCTTCCGTAGGGGCACGTGTCCGCCTGAGCCTGCCCTGAGCGAAGCCGAAGGGGCGGATGCCCCTACCACTATCACGTGTTTCAGCTCTGGCAGTTCATCCCATACCTGGTGTATGCGCTCCCTGAGAGAGGCATGGGTAATGAGCACCTTTGCGCCGCTGTCAAGGAGACGGTCCCTCAGGGCCTCTGGTCCGAAGGCGGAGAACATGGGGCCAGCCACCGCCCCTATCTTGGCTATACCAATGACGCTGGTGTAAAGCTCTAGTATCCTGGGGAGGAAGACGAAGACCCTGTCGCCACGCCTTACCCCCAGGTTCAGGAGCATATTGCCTATGCGGTTGGACTCTTTCTGCAGTTCGTAGAAGGTATACTTGCAGTTTTGCCCTTCAGCCCCCTCCCAGTAGAGGGCTACCTTGTTCCGCCTCCACGACCTGGCGTGCTGGTCAACGGCCTTGGAGGCAATGTTGACTGGCGGTACCAGGCCCAACTCCGTTCTTACCGCCTCCCATTGAAAGCCCTTGTATGCCTTTTTGTAATCAGGGAGATTGGGTGTGAGATGGGTTTGTTTGTGTATCTCTTTTTCCATAGGAAGTCTCCGAACGCTCTACACACTGCCTGGGGTGAAAGCTCAACCCTCCCCTGATGGGAGCAACTACCTAATTCCCCCTCCCCTGGTGGGAGGGGGAAGGGGGAGGGGGTCACCCCCACCCTTCCCTCCCCCATCAAGGGGGAGGGGAAACTACAGTGTTAGGGTTAGGGGTCACGTCCCTAACCCCTAGCCCAGATATTTTCCTATAATCAGCTCCAGTTCCTTTCTCCGCTCCTGGGGGATGGCCTCCGGTCGGGTAATAATGGCATTCTTCAGGGCAGTGGAGCAGGGGCAGTTGCGTACCTTGGGGAGTTCGGGGATGGTTACCTTGATAATCTTTTTGGCATTTTCTATGTTCTTCTTGAGGTTTGCTATAATCATTTCTACTGTAACTGCTTCCTCTCCCACGTGCCAGCAGTCATAATCCGTGGACAGTGCCAGGGTAGCGTAGCATATCTCCGCCTCTCTGGCCAATTTGGCCTCCTGGAGGTTGGTCATACCAATTACCGAGACCCCTAGCTGGCGATAGACCAGGGATTCGGCCCTGGTGGAGAACTGGGGGCCTTCCATGCAGACGTAGGTCCCCCCTTTGTGTACTCGCACGCCTACCTGCTTCGTCGCCCTATGGAGGGCCTCCGCCACACCGGCACAGACGGGGTCAGCCATGCCCACGTGGGCCACGACCCCATCCCCAAAGAACGTATCCACACGGGCCTTGGTGCGGTCAAAGAACTGGTCAGGGATGACGATGTCCAGGGGTCTTATCTCCTCCTTCATGCTCCCCACCGCACTGACGGCGATAATCTGCTCCACCCCCAGTTTCTTCATCCCATAGATATTGGCCCTGAAGGGTAGTTGGGTGGGGATGATAGTGTGTCCAGCGCCATGCCTGGGGAGGAAGACCACCTCCCTCCCTGCCAGCTTCCCTATGGTGAAGGCGTCCGAGGGCCTCCCAAAGGGGGTATCTATCTCCACCTTCTGGACGTCCTTGATGCCCTCTATATCGTAAAGCCCACTACCGCCAATGATGCCTATCCTGTGCATGCAATCTTCTCCTTAGAAAATTGTAAGAGACCTCTGAAAAAGTCTCCCTAACGTCGTGTGTCATTCTGAGCGAAGCGAAAAATCTGACACGAAGTGTCACCCTGAGCGAAAGCGAAGGGTCTAGAGATTCTTCGGTCCCCTTCGCTCCGCTCAGGGCTTCGGCAACTACTTCGCTCCCTCAGACGCCGTCAGATTCGCTTCGCTCACTACAAGCCTGAGCGAAGCCGAAGGAATGACAAGCAAGTGGAGTTTTTCAGAGGTCTCTGTAAATTTAAAATTTTAAATTTCCAATTTGAGACTTCTGCAAAAGTATTTTTCTGTGGACTTCATCACCTAGTTCCCTCCCCCTTGATGGGGGAGGGAAGGGTGGGGGTGATTATCAAAATGATGCATATATACTTATCCCATATCAGCTTAGCTGAGTCATACGGTCACCCTCCCCCTTCCCCCTCCCCTCAAGGGAGGGGGAAATTTAGGGGTATTCTCAAACTTTTGCAGAGGTCTCTCCTTCCTTTCAAAGGCCCCTAATTTGTTCCAGGTAGCCCGCATAATTCCTCTTTACCTCCTCCACCGAATCCCCCCCAAACTTCTCCAGGAAGGCGGAGGCCAGTTCAAAGGCCACTACTGCCTCCAGTACCACAGAGGCGGCGGGGACGGCGCAGACGTCCGAACGCTCTGCGGCGGCCTCCGCTGTTTTCTTGCTGGAGAGTTCTACCGAGGCCAGGGGCTTCCTCAATGTAGGGATGGGTTTCATGGCGGCCCTTAAAACTACC
>MHYW01000031.1:4213-13616 GCA_001828545.1 Planctomycetes bacterium RIFCSPHIGHO2_12_FULL_52_36 | reverse complement strand
TCGTAAGCCTTAGTAGTTCTTCCTGGGAACTCAAGCTGGAATTGTTTACGGCCCCTCTTCCAGGGCCTTCTCTATCTCTTTCACCACCACCCCCTGCACCTCTTCAATGGTACCCTGCAGTTCGCACCCTGCGGCCCCCTTGTGTCCCCCTCCGCCGAACTTCTGGGCTACACGGTTCACGTCCACGCCGTCCCTGGAGCGCAGACTCACCTTCACCTTGTTAGGCTCTCCCAGTTCCCTGAGGAGCACCCCCACCGAAACCCCCTCTACGGAGGCAGGTATATCGGGGAAGTCCTGGGTATCTATGGAGGGTGTACGGGCCTCCTTCATCATCTCTCTCGTGAGCCATATGGTGGCAATCCTCTTGCCTCCAAAAAACTTCATGGTCTCAGTGGCCCTTGCGGCGAGCTGGAGTTGGCCATAGGTGTTGGCCTTGTAGAGGTGGTTGCCTATCTCCGTGGGGTCCGCCCCACAGTCAATGAGGTGGGCGGCCGCCCTCAGGGTCTTTGAGGTGGTATTCGGGTTGGTAAAACGGTTGGTATCAGTAACGATCGCCACGTACAGGGCCTCGGCTATACGGGGGGTAATCTTCCACCCTGCCGACCTGAGGAGGTCGTAGACCATCTCCCCGGTGGAGCACTTGCCGGTATCTACCCAGTTCACCGTACCAAAATTGCCCCCGTCCGCCTGAGGCGGATGGTGGTCAATGTTTATTACGGGAGTGGGGTCAGAAAAGAGCCGTGCGACCTTCCCTAGCCGATCCTTGACTGGCGTATCTACGGAGATTACCAGGTCAAATCCCTTATCCTTACCAGAGGAGGATAGGACGGCCCCACCTCCAGCGTCCGCCCCTTCTCCGCCTGAGGCGGACTCAAGGGCAGGCTCAGGCGGACTGGCCTCCGCCGTCTTGACCTCTCGTACGGGGACCTCTCTGACCAGGAACTTGTAGACCCTAGGGATGGGGGAATCGTTGATAATAGCAGGGTCTTTGCCCAAATCCTTCAAGGCATAATACAGGGCCAGTTCAGAGCCCAGGGCGTCCCCGTCCAGGCGTATATGAGAGGTCAGCAGGGTCTTACTAGATCTATCTATCAGTCTTTTTATGCTCTTTAAGGTGTTCTTCATCTTATCAAAACATTTTATCATTAAAAGTATACGGTGTCAAAAGAACGGTGTTATGTCAGACCAGAAAATCACTTGAACTTTTCCCATGAGACGGTATAATCAACGGCAAGGCTGGGGGGAGGGATTTAAAAAAATGAGTGTGGCGGTGCCACCTTGTCAGAACGCCTGTCCTACCCACACTAACGTAGCCGAATACATCCGGCTAATCCTGGAAGGCGATTTCTACGGGGCATGGAAGGTCAACCGGGTAGCCAACGTCTTCCCCAGTATCTGCGGACGGGTCTGCGTCCACTATTGCGAGAGCGCCTGCAAGAGGCAGTACATAAAACCCAGGGACGGAGAGAAATTCTCCCGCGAACCTGTGGCCATCAGGGGGCTAAAGAGATTCATCACAGATAACCTCCACCCCGACTACGTAGAGAGGTTCCTGGCAGAAACCCTACCAATAAAGAAGAACAGCAAGTCCGTAGCAATAATAGGCGCTGGTCCCGCGGGGCTTGCCGCCGCCAATGACCTTATACTCTCGGGCTGTGAGGTAGTGGTGTTTGAGGCCCTGCCTGAGCCTGGCGGGATGTTAAGGGTGGGCATCCCCTCCTACCGCCTGCCCATCAGCATAATAACGGAAGAGATAAACATACTAAAGAGACTAGGGGTAGAGATCAAACTCAACACCGCCCTGGGGCGGGATATACAATTAGATGGCCTGAGAAAGGACTTTGATGCCGTATTCGTTGCCGCCGGGGCCCACAGGCCCAAACTCATGAAGGTCAAGGGTGAAGAACTGGAAGGGGTCTTTCCAGGCATCGTGTTCCTAAGGAAGCTCAGCCTGGGTGAGCCTGTGGACGTCAGGGGTAAGTCAGTGGCCGTAATCGGCGGTGGTTTCACCGCAGCCGATGCGGCCAGGAGCGCCATCAGGATGGGGGCCAGGGCATTCATCCTCTACCGAAGGGGTAAGGAAGAGATGCCTATGGACGAACTAGAACAGATAGCCCTACTCAAAGAGGGTATACCAGTTTATTACCTGGTGGCTCCCGTAGAGATAATAGGCCAGGGCGGTAAGAAAGTGGCCAAACTGAAATGCGTAAAGATGGAACTGAAAGAGGAAGAAGGGGCCAAATCTCAGAAAGGTGGGCGGCGTGTACCAGTCCCCGTCCAGGACAGCGAGTTTGAGATAAACGCCGAGGTAGTGGTCCCAGCCGTTGCCCAGGAGCCAGACCTCACCGCCTTTCCTCTGAACTTTAACTTCGTAACCGGCCGCCAGGGCTACAGCACTAACGTAGAGGGGGTGTTCGCAGCGGGTGACTTCCTTGCCGGCACCACCAGCGTCATAGAGGTCATTGCCCAGGCCCACGAGGCCTCCATTGAGATACTCAAGTTCCTCGGACAGGATCCCAGGTTACCCAGCCTGCCTCCCAAACCCAGGAGGCTGGATAATTCACCCTGGTATTCTGAAGACCCGGAGAGACTCCGCCGCGAAAAGGTCTACGGCGGGTGGCTAGGCCCCTCCGGACAGAGGTTCCAGGAGGTGGAGGACAGCATGTCCAGGGAGCTTGCTATTTACGAGGCCACCAGGTGTCTACAATGCGATTACTTCATAGACATAGACAAGGCGTCCTGTCATCGTTGCGGCAGATGTGTGGAGAGCTGTCCACAGGAGGCGCTGGAACTGGTGCTTCAAGAGACTACCGAGGGTCAACCAGGGACCTGGTTTAGCAACGGTAAGTGGTATACGGAAGACTCGGGGGTTCACACTACGCCAGAACTCTGCATCCAGTGCGGCACATGCCTGAGGGCCTGTCCTCACCAGAACATCTCCTTTGTCCGCCAGAGATGATGTACTTGTAAGTAGGGGCGACCCGCCCTACACCACAAGGGTGCAGGGCAAAAGTGCAGGACAAAGCCCTGTACCTGATTGGTACAGGGCCGGGCCACCCCTACAAACTTCGCCTCCCTGAAGCCCCTTGAAACTGGTTTTTTGTGTGCTATTATAGGATTGTCATCGTACCGTTTTTAGGTAATCCCTGGAGAAGATGGAATGTTCAAGATAGTAGCAAAGGAGAAACTCTCAGACGTTATCTACCGCACTGTAGTAGAGGCCCCCAAGATAGCCAGAAAGCGGAAGGCAGGCCAATTTGTCGTCGTCAAGATAGACGAGCAGGGGGAACGCATACCTTTAACCATCTCTGACGCAGACCCAGAGGCCGGGACTATAAGCATTGTCTTCCAGACGGTAGGCTATACCACCAAGCAGTTGAGCACCTTGAAGGTAGGGGACCACATCCTGGACATCGCAGGCCCCATGGGCCATCCCACCCCCGTCAAAAATTACGGTACGGTCGTCAGTATTGGAGGCGGGCTAGGTACGGCCCTGGGTAGACCCATCACCGAGGCCCTCTACAAGGCAGGTAACCACGTAATTGCCATTATCAGTGCCCGTAACAAGTCCCTCGTGATGTTTGAGGAGGAGATGAGGAAAATCAGCCACGAACTCCTGATAGCCACCGATGACGGCTCCGCAGGATTCCACGGCTTCCCTACCCAGTTATTACAGAAACTCATTGACGAAGGACGGAAGATAGACCTCGTGGTCTGCGTAGGCCCCGTACCACTGATGGCCGCCGTAAGCAAAGTCACCAAGCCCTATGGTCTCAAGACTATCGTAAGCCTGAACCCCATCATGGTGGATGCTACCGGGATGTGCGGCGCCTGCAGGGTGACCGTGGGGGGAGTAACGCGTTTTGGCTGTGTGGACGGCCCTGAGTTTGACGGCCACCAGGTGGACTACGACGAACTAATGAAGAGGCTCAAGACATATACAGAGCGGGAGCAGGAGATGAACCAGCGGTTTGCCGGCCAGTTCCAGGAGGTAAAGAGATGAAAGACCCCACTGTATGTGAAGAAGGGCACAACCTGAAACAGCAAAAGGCCCCCAGGCAACGCATGCCTGAGCAGGACCATCATCAAAGGATAAAGAACTTCAGCGAGGTACCCCAGGGTTACACCCCTGAGCTTGCCAGACTGGAGGCCAGCCGCTGTCTCCAGTGCAAGAAGCCCCTCTGCCGTGCAGGCTGTCCCGTAGGTATAGACATACCGGCCTTCATCAAACTCATCGCAGAGGGAGACTACGTAGGGAGCGCCAGGAAGCTGAAAGAATACAACAGCCTCCCCGCCGTATGCGGCAGGGTCTGTCCACAGGAAGACCAGTGCGAAAAGGTGTGCATAGTGGCCAAGAAGTTCACCTCCGTGGCCGTAGGCAACCTGGAGCGCTTCGCCGCAGACTATGAGAGGACTAACGGGGCAGTAAGCATACCTGAACTGCCGGAGCCTTCCGGTTATAAGGTGGCCGTAGTGGGTTCCGGCCCTGCCGGGCTCAGCGCCGCAGGAGAATTGGTGAAGAAGGGGCACGAGGTGGTGATATTTGAGGCCCTCCATAAGGCCGGTGGGGTGCTAGTGTACGGTATCCCGGAATTCAGACTCCCCAAGGCAATCGTGGAGTCTGAGATAGAATACCTCAAAAAACTGGGCGTAAAGATAGAGCTAAACTCAGTCATAGGGAAGATGGAGACGGTGGACGAGTTGCTTGGAAACGGCTTTGACGCCGTCTTTGTGGCCACTGGTGCAGGACTCCCCCTATTCATGGGTATCCCCGGGGAGAACTTCTGCGGCGTTTATTCTGCCAACGAGTACCTCACCAGGGTAAACCTGATGAAGGCATACGATAATGGCCATGTAACCCCTATCCTAAAAAGGAAACGGATTGCGGTGATAGGCGGCGGTAACGTCGCCATGGATGCCGCCAGGACCGCCCTGAGGATGGGCACGGAAGAGGTCTACATCGTCTACCGCCGCTCCAGGACAGAGATGCCCGCAAGGATAGAGGAGGCAAAACACGGGGAGGAGGAGGGCCTACGGTTCCACCTCCTGACCAACCCCGTGAGGATACTCGGAGACGAAAAGGGCTGGGTGAAGGCCCTTGAGTGCACAAAGATGGAACTGGGAGAGCCTGACGCCTCAGGCCGTCGCCGCCCGGTCCCCGTACCCAACTCCGAGTTCCTGCTGGACGTGGACTGCGTAATAATCGCCATAGGTACCAGTGCACATCCCCTAATCCCCATGACCACCCCCGGGGTGAAGGTCAACCCCAAGGGCAACATCATAGCCGACGAAAAGAATGGACAGACTACCCAGGAAGGGGTATTCGCTGGTGGCGACATCGTCACCGGGGCGGCCACAGTCATACTGGCCATGGGTGCAGGCAAGCAGTCCGCACAGGCCATTGATGAGTACGTAAGGAAAAAGAGGCCAGCCCGTACCTCCGCTCACCGGTAACAAGGAGTGGTGCGTATGCAACTCGTAATAAATGGAGAACGAGGCGACTATCCAGAAGGTCTAACAATCCAGGCCCTCCTCAACAGGTTAGGCATCGCCCAGCGTCCCGTAGCGGTGGAAATCAATAAGAAGATAGTACCCAAGCTAGAGCACTCCACCAGAGGACTAAAAGAAAACGACACCCTTGAGATTGTCACCTTTGTAGGGGGCGGGTAATCCCATAAAATTACCACTCTATGAGACCTCTGAAAAAGTAACTTTAACCCTATGTGTCATTCTGATCCGCCTGAGGCGGAGAAGAATCTAGTGCAGGAGAGGTTAGTCGGTGGAGCAAGTTCTAATAAAGCAAACGGCTGGAGACAAACTTAAGTTAGGCAAATACGAGTTCACCTCCAGACTCTTTGTCGGCACGGGGAAGTACCCCTCCATGCCGATAATGAAGGAGGCCCTGGAGGCCAGCGGGGCAGAGGTGGTAACGGTGGCGGTAAGGAGGCTCAACCTTAAAGACCCTAAGGGTGAGTCCCTGCTGGACCACATAGACACCAAACGCTACACCATCCTTCCCAACACTGCCGGCTGTTACAGTGCCGAGGAGGCCGTAAGGACCGTCTACCTGGCCAGGGAGGCCGGCTTCTCTGATATGATTAAACTGGAGGTACTGGCGGATGAACGCACGCTCCTCCCGGACCTGCTAGAGACCCTCAAGGCCACAGGGCAGTTGGTAAAGGAAGGCTTCACCGTACTGGTCTACACCTCAGACGACCCAATCATCGCAAAAAAGCTGGAGGAGGCCGGGGCCACCAGCGTGATGCCCGCAGGTTCCCCCATAGGTTCAGGGCAGGGCGTACTGAACAAGAACAATATCAGGATTATACTGGAGAACGCCAGGGTACCCATCATAGTGGACGCCGGCGTAGGTACTGCCTCCGACGTCTCCATAGCCATGGAGCTGGGCTGTGAGGGGGTCCTCCTCAACACAGGGATAGCCCACGCAAAGGACCCCGTAAAGATGGCCAGGGCCATGAGACTTGCCTGCGAGTCAGGACGCCTCGCCTATCTTGCAGGGAGGATACCCAAGAGACTCTACGCCAATGCCTCCAGCCCCGAGAAAGATTTCTAGGATATAAATCCCATCATGCTCACCAAACGCATCATCCCCTGTCTCGACGTCAAAGCAGGCCGGGTTGTAAAAGGCACCAGGTTCCTTAATCTCAGGGACGCCGGCGACCCCGTGGAGATTGCGGCCTTCTACGATAAGGAAGGGGCCGATGAGATAGTCTTCCTGGACATCACCGCCTCCCACGAGGAGAGGGACATAATAATAGACGTGGTGGCCAACACCGCCTCCGAGGTCTTTATACCCCTGACCGTAGGTGGGGGAATTAGGACAATAGAAGACATCCGCCGCCTCCTCAGGGCCGGGGCAGATAAGGTATCCATAAATACGGCAGTCGTAAAAGACCCTGACTTAATCAATCGGGCCTCCAGACGTTTCGGGAGTCAGTGCATAGTGGTGGCCATAGACGCCAGGAGAGTCGGTAGCACCGACGGGCGTCTAGGGTGGGAGGTCTATATAAACGGGGGACGCACCCCCACAGGGAGAGATGCAATTGCCTGGGCCAAAGAGGCGGAGGCAAGGGGTGCGGGAGAGATACTCCTTACCAGTATGGACTGCGATGGCACCAAGGACGGTTACGATTATGAACTCACCCGCATGGTCTCCGAGTCCATTCACCTCCCAGTAATTGCCTCAGGAGGCGCAGGCGAGCTTGAACATTTTTATGAGGTACTCACCAGAGGCAAGGCCGACGCCGCCCTCGCCGCCTCCGTGTTTCACTACAAGACCTTCTCCATCTCCCAGGTAAAATCCTTCCTGATGGAAAGAAACCTCATAGTACGCCCCAGCATTGTCATCACATATTAGCCTGAACAGGCCAACAAAACAAAGTTAGTTTCTAAAAAAATTACGAAATTTGTCAGAATTAGCTTGACACAGCTTGTGTTTTTGTTACAATCTGGCCAAAATTCAATTAGTGAACCTGAAACGGCGAAAGGAGGTGAATTCTAATGAAGAAGAAAGGCGGAAAAAAGAAGTAAGCTTACACTAGGAAACCTAAAAACGGCGAAAGGAGGTGAATTCTAGTGAAGAAGAAAGGTGGAAAAAAGAAGTAAGCTTCTACTAGGAAACCTAAAAACGGCGAAAGGAGGTAAATGCTAGTGAAGAAGAAAGGCGGAAAAAAGAAGTAAGCTTCCACCCTGGGCGAAGAAGGTTTTTGAAAAGACCTTCTTCGCCCAATTTTTTTTAACCCCACCAGACCCAAAATCCTTCCAAAGATTTTTGTGAAATATTATGAGACCTCTGCAAAACTCCATATTTATATAGTCCAGTAGGAGCACGGCGCGCCGTGCCCCTACCACTCCCTCCCTTTATACAATACAACTTTTCCCCCTATTTGACTTAGTTAACATAGCAAACTAGAATGGCCTTTAGACTCCTCCAGAAAGATGCAGACAAGACCTATGAGACTGGGACCACTGGAAGACGGTCAGAGGGTTATCATAATCGGCGGCGGGCCTGCCGGGAGTAGCTGTGCCATCGCCCTCAAGAACCTGGGCAGGAAACTGGGCAGGGACATAGACGTTGTCCTTTACGAAGGGACGCAGTACGGGCCTGACAGTATAAAACGGGTGGGTGTACTGGCCCCGCCACTCGTGCAGACGCTGGAGAACACCCTCGGAGTAAATTTCCCCTGCCAGCTGGTGGCCAGAAAGATAGTGGGCTACTATCTCCACTCAGGCAGATACAGCATCAGGCTCTACATGGGAGGGAACCTCTCATACGTGGCCCATAACGTGGCCTTAGACGCCTACCTGCTTGGGATGGCCAGCCGTATGGGAGTAAGAGTCCTGTCTGGAAGGGTAAAAGATATAAAGATAAACCACCATGAGGTGTCCGTAGAAGGGGAATCTGGGGGGACGCGTGGGGACGTCCTTGTGGGGGCCTTTGGGTTAGATTCCTTCACGGCTGGTCTACTGGAGAAAGTTACCCCTTATCGCAGACCCAGGGCACTGTACTCCATCATGGCAAAGATCCCGGCCCCGGTGGAGTATCTCTTGGGGTGTGAGGATTACATACACGTCTTTTTACCCTCCATGGGAGAAGTGGAATTCGGTGTAGTGACCCCAAAACTCACCCACTTTATCGTAAACATTGCCGGTAGACGGGTGAGCCATGAGGCACTGAGGAGGTTCCTCGCCCTCCCGGAAGTTGCGAGACTTATCCCCACAGATGCTCTTGCGGCCTGGTCTACCTCAGGTGGATTGGTATCCCCTCCCATACCCTTCCCATTGGAACCTGCCAGGAACAGTTATGGCGACAGGTACGTTACTGTGGGGGATGCGGCGGGGCTGGTCAGGGCCTACAAGGGTAACGGCATCAATGCCGCCTGCGTTACCGGGGCGAAGGCCGCAGAGGTCATGCTGACTGCTGGCATATCCCACGAGGCATTCCTCTACCATTACTTCCATGCCTTCTCGGACATAATCAAGGACTTGCCATACGGACGTGCCGTCCGCAGGCTGGTCCTCTTCGGAGAGGGCTATGGCCTACTCCCCCTGGTCCTCTACGCCGCAGGAAAGGACAGGACACTGGTAAACGTACTCATAGACTTCCTGTCAGGCCACAAGACCTATCACAGGATACTGAAGGACTGGGGCGGTGTGGAGCTCATCTACAGGTTCTTAAAGGGCCTCCTACCCTGGATGCCACCAGCCAGGGTAGAGGCAACGAAACCTGCCGCTGAGGCCACCATGGGTAGGCTCGCTCCCAGATAATCGTAGGGGCACGGCGCGCCGTGCCCCTACAAAAAGGTAATGACATACGATCCAGAAGAACACCACCGCCGTTCCATCCGATTAAAGGGGTACGATTATTCCCAAGCGGGGGCGT
>MHYW01000031.1:1472-4187 GCA_001828545.1 Planctomycetes bacterium RIFCSPHIGHO2_12_FULL_52_36 | reverse complement strand
GACATACGATCCAGAAGAACACCACCGCCGTTCCATCCGATTAAAGGGGTACGATTATTCCCAAGCGGGGGCGTATTTTGTAACGGTATGCACGCATGACAGGGCATGTGTTTTTGGTGATGTGGTAGATGGTGAGATGCGGTTGAATGAATACGGGGCAATTGTCAAAGATGAATGGTTAAGGACGGATACATTGCGAGGAAATGTGGTGATAGATGAATATATTATTATGCCAAATCATATACACGGTATCGTCATAATTATGGGTAATGGTAGGGGCATGGCGCGCCGTGCCCCTACATTGGAATCCTTTAGCAGGCCGGTGGCAGGGTCTCTGTCTACAATTATGCGTTCATTTAAATCTGCTGCCACCAAAGAAATCAATAAAATGAGCGGGGCGCCTAATCTCCCTGTCTGGCAACGGAACTATTACTAACACGTCGTCAGAAATGAGGATAAATTGAACCGTACCCGTGAATACATCCTGAACAACCCCCTGCAATGGCAATTTGATAGGGAGAACCCCAGGCGTATTCAAGACGAGGCATACGATAATCAGTGGGGGCATTTTGAGGGGATAATATACGGCAAATCGTAGGGGCACGGCATGCCGTGCCCCTACTTGGTAAACAGCTTTGATACCCTCTCGGTTGCCCCCTCCAGACTGGTGAGGACGTAGCCTATGCCCTGCTCATTGACCACGGACCCCGGCCCCCCGTCTTTTGGGTTCAATGGTTCCCGGAAGGCTATCCTCCTGATGTTTTCATCATACTCCGTGAGCTTCTCCTGGCTCAAGACCCCGAGCTTTAACAACCTCTCCTCGTAGCTGGCCCTCCTGGAGCCCTTTTCCGGGGAGCCTTTCTTGAACGACTCCAGTGCGTCCTCCCAGTAATACTTCATATAAATCAGGGAGAGCCCCACCAGTTGGTCCCTCAGGGTCTCAATCTCCCTCTCTGACCAGTTCTTGTGCTGTCTCTCCAGTATGACCCAGAACTCCTCGTGTATCTCCCTGGTGGGCATGTTGGACTTCTTGGAGACCGTCTGTAGAATCTGGGAGAGGCGTTCCTTATCCCTCTGGTTTATGTAGTCCATGGGGTTAGTAACACCCTCTGCCAGCGTGATGCCTGCGTATAGTAAAACAACAAGAAACCAGAACCCTTTCAGTCTCATCTAAATCTCCTTATCCGTATTGTGTGTCTGTGGGGGCACGGCGCGCCGTGCCCCTACCTGTCCCTGCAAAAGGGCAACCCCTCCACCTGAGGCGGATCGCCCCTACAGTTAAAAATGACAGAGGCGTACCCATTACCGTGCCCGCCTCATTCCAGACCATTCTTCCCTCCTGACCTCAACCATTCTCAATCTGGCCTTCCTGGATGGTCTTCGGAGGCGGGAGGCCCTCCTCTCAAAGTAGCGTAACAGGGTCTTTATGCCCTCCACTATCCCGAAGACTGCGAAGGAGGCACCAATGATTTCCAACCAGTCCCACCAGGGGAGGGGTACAGTGTGGAATATCGGATTGAGGAAGGGCACATAAACTATCGCCGCCTGAAGCGGGAAAGAGATGGCACAGGCAATCAAGAGCTGTCTATTGGAAACAAAACTTATCTTATGGAAAGACCCAAAGGTCCTGAAGTTGTAAGCTATGAACTTTTCTACTACCACAAAGAAGGTAAAGGCAACGGTCCTTGCCTCGTCTACGTTCATCCCAAAATAAAATAAGGACAGAGTGGCGGCGGCAACTACAAACCCGACGGCCACCAGATATACGATTATGCCCTTCGTGATGATGCCCTCCCTTGGGTTCCTTGGGGGGCGCTTCATTATCTCTTTTTCGTAGGGCTCCACCCCTAGGGCAAGGGCGGGGAGGCCATCGGTGACCAGGTTGATCCAGAGGAGTTGTACCGGCAGTAAGGGCAGTGGCATGTTCAACAGCATGGCCGCAAAGATGGTGATGACCTCTGCAAAGTTGGAGGAGAGGAGGTAGTACACGAATTTCCTTATGTTCTCATATATACCCCGGCCTTCTTCAATGGCGGCGACTATGGTGGCAAAATTGTCGTCGGCCAGTACCATGTCGCTGGCCTCCTTTGTAACATCGGTCCCGGTTATCCCCATGGCCACGCCTATGTTTGACCTCTTGAGGGCCGGGGCGTCGTTGATGCCATCCCCCGTCATCGCCACCACGTGGCCCATCTTCTTGTACATATCGGTTATCCTTACCTTGTGCTGGGGGGAGACCCTTGCATAGACCCTGACCTCGGGGGCTACCCTGATGTACTCCTCATCGCTTAGGGCGTCCAGTTCCACCCCGGTGAGGAGGGTGCCATCATCCAGGATACCTATCTCTTTAGCCACGGCGGCCGCCGTATCCTTGTGGTCACCGGTTATCATGACCACCCGCAATCCGGCCTCTCTGCACTTCTGGTAGGCCTCCCTTACCTCTGGTCTGGGGGGGTCAATCATCCCCTGTAGCCCCAGGAACACCAGCCCCCTCTCCTCATGAGGCCCATCCTCCAGTTCCTTTCTGGCAAAGGCCAGGACACGCAGGGCCTCGCTGGCAAAGAGGTGGTTTACTGCCAGTATCTGGTTAATATCCTCCTGGGTCAGCCTTGCTACCCCGCCGTCTTTATATATGTGGGTGCAATTGTCTAATACCTTTTCCACGGCGCCCTTTGTGTGCATCAGGGTCTTTCCGTCTGCGGTGCATATCACGGA
>MHYW01000031.1:0-1459 GCA_001828545.1 Planctomycetes bacterium RIFCSPHIGHO2_12_FULL_52_36 | reverse complement strand
GTCTTTCCGTCTGCGGTGCATATCACGGACATCTTTTTTCTCTCGGAGTCAAAGGGTATCTCGTCCAGCCTCTCATGGTCTTTCCTCAGGTCTGGTAGCCCTGCCTTTGCGGCGGATACGAGGAGGGCTATCTCTGTGGGGTCTCCGATGGGTTCTTTGTCCAGGATGGCGTTGTTGCAGAATAGACCGGTTTCCAGGAGGAGTCTTACACCCTCGCCTGTCTCTACTTTTTGTCCATTGTTCAGGAACTCACCGTTTTTATCGTAGCCCTTGCCGGTAACGTCCAGGGTCTTGCCGTATACGAATATCTTCCTGACGGTCATCTCGTTAACGGTGAGGGTGCCGGTCTTGTCCGTACATATTGCCGTGGCAGAGCCGAGGGTCTCCACGGCAGGAAGCTTTCTTACTATGGCGTTTCTTCTGGCCATCTTCGTGAGGCCCATGGCCAGGGTGATGGTAACGACTGCGGGGAGGGCCTCGGGTATGGCCGCTACGGCCAGGGCAACGGCGGTCAGGAACAGGGTTATTAGCTCTTCACGATTGCTTAGACCTGCACGGGCCAGTCCAGTGCCTAAGACGGCGGCACACACTACCAGGATAATAATGCCCAGTATTTTGCCCAGCTTCTCCAGTCGCTTCTGGAGGGGTGTACTCTCCTTTTCCTCGGCCTGGAGCATGGCGGCTATCTTGCCGAACTCAGTATCCATGCCCGTAGAGGTTACGACGGCCCTGCAATGCCCATACACCACCGTGGTACCGGAAAAGAACATGTTCTTCCTCTCCGGGATGGTGGCCGATTCGTGTATTACGTAAGTGGTCTTCTCTACCGGGACGGATTCCCCCGTGAGGACGGACTCATTCACCTTCAGGTGCAGGGCCTCCATGAGGCGGCAGTCTGCAGTTATCCGTTCTCCTGCCTCCAGGATAAGGACGTCGCCAGGGACCAGAGAGCGTGATTCAACTAACTTCACGGAGCCTTCTCTAAGGACCTTGGCCTTTGATACGAGCATCTTCTTCAGGGCCTCTACGGCCTTCTCTGCCTTCCTTTCGTGCAGGAAGCCCATGACGGCGTTCAGTATGACGATGGCAAAGATAGCCCCTGCGTCAATATACTCGCCCAGGGCGGCCGATACGGCAATGGCCACCAGCAGGATTATTATGAGGACTTCGGTGAATTGCTTTAAGAACTGGATTATGGCCGGGGTCTTCTTTTTTTCTACAATCTCGTTCGGGCCGTACTTCTCCAGCCTTTCGGTAGCCTCCGCATCACTCAACCCCCCGGGTCTACTCTCAAGGCGACCCAGTACCTCTTCAGCGCTGAGCCTGTACCACTCAGGTTGAGGTGCGGTTACGGGGACTTCTGGCGTCCCCTTCTTGGGCCTCTTTTTATGGCCCTTTTTCGGTTCTTTTATATGGGTGGCTGTTTGTTCTGTCATGACTCTTTAAAAAGGGTGTGCAG
>MHYW01000030.1 GCA_001828545.1 Planctomycetes bacterium RIFCSPHIGHO2_12_FULL_52_36 | reverse complement strand
CGGGGAGCTAGCGGTTCCTTGTAACCTGAAATCCGCTTTACGCAGGGTTGAACGCTCCCAGGAGGTTTACCGGACTCATGGTACTGTCTTTAAAAGCGGCGATGAAGGCTGGGTCTTATGCAATAAGGGGATGTGAACCTGGTCAGGGGCGGAAGCCAGCAGCCATAAGCATCTATTCTTATGTGCCGTAAGGTAGCCTGGCTGGAGCCAGCTTTTAGTGATGGGCCCTGGGAAAGGGAATCAAAGGGAGTGCACGGCCAGTTATTGAACCTTTAAACACTTGAACCCTTAAGCCGTGAAGTTATGAGCTACACAGTATTCGCCAGAAAGTATCGCCCGCAGACCTTTGAAGAGGTGGTTGGCCAGGAGGCAACGGTTACCACCCTGAGAAACGCCATCGCCCAGGGCAGGGTGGCCCACGCCTACCTGTTCGCCGGCCCGCGCGGCGTGGGGAAGACCTCCATAGCCAGGATATTGGCCAAGTGCCTCAACTGCCGGCAAGGCACCACCGACAGCCCCTGCGATAAGTGCGATTCCTGCAGGTGCATCTCCGAGGGGAGAGACCTGGACGTCATAGAGATAGACGGCGCCAGCAACCGTAGCATTGATGATGTCAGGACCCTCAGAGAGAACGTCAAGTACCTCCCCAGCCGCTCACGCCACAAGGTCTACATTATAGACGAGGCACACATGCTCACCAAGGAGGCCTTTAATGCCCTGCTAAAGACCCTGGAAGAGCCTCCCCCTCACGTGAAATTCTTTTTCGCCACCACCGCCCCTAACAAACTGCCTGAGACTATACTGTCCCGCTGTCAGCGCTTTGATTTTAAAAACATATCCCTGGAAGACATCGTCAACCGTCTCCAGCAGATAACCAAAAAAGAAGGCATCAAGGCAGAGGAAGAGGCCCTGCGTGCCATCGCCAGATACGCCAGAGGGGGACTGCGGGATTCTCAGTCCCTCCTGGACCAGCTATGGGCCTTCTCAGAGGACACGGTTACCGTAGCCGACGTCCAAGGCCTGCTGGGTGCCGTACCGGAGGAGGGGGTATCCGCCCTCGTGGAGAGGTTCATACAAAAAGATGCCCCGGGGGCCCTCAAGATTGTAAATGAGACCCTTAAAGAAGGTAAGGACTGGGCTACCTTTATTGACCAGACGCTGTGGTACCTGAGGGACCTCCTGGTGGTCTCCACCTGTGGATATGACCAAGGACTGCTTGAAAACCCCTGGAGGGAGGCCCAGCTCCTGAAGACCCAATCTCAGGCCCTTTCCCAGGAAACCCTCATGGCCATGATACAGACCCTGACGGAGGTAAAGCGGAAGGCCAGGGATGATTTCCAGCAGAGGGTCTTCCTGGAAATGGCAGTGGTAAAGTTGGCCACGATGGACTTCCGCCCACTATCAGAAGTCCTGTCCAGACTAGAAGAGCTGGAAAAGAGGGCCTCTGCGATAGGCTACCGGCAGTCAGCCACTGGCAATCAGGAGACCAAAGGCGGGAACCCGAAGGCCATACGTATGACCACCGAAGTCACAAATAGTCCTCCTGCAGGAGAAACCCCTGCAAGGGAGAAAATACAGTATCCCCCGCCTAAAGACATCGGAGGGGTCTGGACCCAGGTATTAGAAAGGATGCATCGGGAGAAACTCTCCACATGGTCCTATCTAAAAGAGGGGCGGCTCAGACAGGACGGGGAGCAAGAGCTCGCCCTGGAGTTTCCTAAGGACCGCCCTTTCCCCAAGAAGTACCTGGAGACCAATGCCCAGGAGAGGACGGTGGTGGAAGAATGTCTGACCAGCGTACTGGGCTGGAGGCCCAGGCTAAAGTTTACACTCTATGAAAGGGTCGTCCCGGGTGAGGCAACTCCAAAGGACACCCTGGTAGAGAAAAAGGTGGCAGTGGCCACCCCCGATAAGGGTCTGGCCGAGAAGGCGGTGGACCTCTTCAACGGGCAGATTCAAAAATAAGGAGGATTACATGAAAGGTTTTGGCAATTTTGCCGATATGTTGAAGGAGGCCCAGAAGCAGGCCCAGAAGATGCAAAAACGCATGGAGGAACTCCAGCAAGAGCTAAAAGAGCGGGTGGTAGAGGCCAGTTCCGGAGGGGGTATGGTCACCGTCCACATGAACGGCCGACAGGAACTCCTCAACATAAAGATAGACCCGGAGGTGGTAGACCCTAAGGAGAAAGAGATGCTGGAAGACCTGGTGGTAGCCGCCGTTAACCAGGCCATAAAGAAATCCCAGCAGCTATACGAGGAGGAACTGGGCAAGCTCACGGGAGGGCTTAGTCTCCCCGGGCTCTCCGGGCTGCCCTTTGGGGGAAAGCCCTAAACTCCTTGAAACGGGAGGGAGACTTTTGCATAATAATGATAATGGGAGGTTGAGAGGTTTGAAGGGCTATCCAGAGGTAATGGCAAGGCTCGTGAAGGGACTGGCCAGGTGGCCAGGGATAGGGAGGCGCAGTGCCGAGAGGTTGGCCTATCACATACTCTGCATGCCTGAAAAGGATGCCCTGGAGCTGGCCGCCACCATCGGAGAATTGAAGAGGAGGCTCAAACCCTGCCCTGCGTGTTTTAACCTGGTAGAAGGGGGAGTCTGTCCTATCTGTCAGAACCCCGCCCGGGATTCAAGCGTCATCTGTGCGGTAGAGGAACCCAAAGACCTCTGGAGTATAGAAAAAATGGGCCTGTATAAGGGCCTGTACCACGTCCTTCAAGGCCACATCTCCCCCCTGGAGGACGTCGGACCGGAAGACCTTACCATTGAAAAGCTCGTGGAAAGGGTAAAGGCGGGGCAGATAAAGGAGGTCATCCTGGCCACCAATTTCAGCGCAGAAGGCGATGCCACTGCCTTGTACATACAGAAGAGACTGGAACCCCTTGGGGTTAAGATTACCCGCCTTGCAAGGGGCATACCTCAGGGGAGTTACCTAGAGTACCTTAATAGTGCAGTCCTGGCCGAGGCCATGGAGGGTAGAAGGAATTTTTAGTACCGTTTCAGCTAATAAAATAGTATAATAAAAAACATTACACTCTTGGTAGGCGAATTGACATGAAGTTAGAAGCTTCTTTACAACCACAACTCCAACAAAAATTAAAACTAGCCCCCCAGATAATCCAGTCCATAGAGATACTCCAGTTACCACTCCTTGCCCTGGTGGAACACGTGCAGATGGAGTTAGAGGAAAATCCCGTACTGGAGGAGCTGTCTCTTGCGGAGAAGCCTGCTGCGGACGAACCAAAAGAGGAAGAAGACAAAGAGCCCACCGAGACCTTGACGGGGGGCGGCAGTGCCACAGGCGACGAATGGCAAGACTTCTCAAGATACCGCAGTAAGGCCGTCCGCCGTGAAGACAGTGACCTGAAACAACAGGCCCTGGAAAATACCGCCAGCAAACCCATTTCCCTCCATGAGTACCTCCTGGGACAATTCTCCCTGATGGAGGTGGCTGAAGAACTCAGAGAGGTATGTGAGCTTATACTCTCTTACATGGACGACAGGGGCTATCTTACTCTCCCGCTGGAAGAGATAGTAACCGGCGCACCCATCCCGGTCAGCCTGGAAACGGCCCAACGGGCCCTGCAGGTGGTTCAGACCATGGAGCCCCCAGGGGTAGGGGCCAGGAACCTTGAGGAGTGTCTGCTACTACAGTTAGATAATAGACTGGAAGACTATGCCTTCCTGAAGGAACTAATCACCCATCATCTAAAGGATATAGAGATGAAGCGGTATCCCCAGATAGCCAAGGGTATGAACAGGGATACCGAGACCATAAAGAGGGCGGTAGATTATATCCGTACCCTTAACCCCCGCCCTGGTTCCCTCTTTTTAACCGAACCAGTAGCCTATGTAGTACCTGACGTACGGGTGGAGTATGTGGACGGACGCTACGAGGTTATCCTGAACGAAAATTCAGCCCTACCCCGCCTGGCGATAAGCTCCTTTTACAGGGAGCACCTCCACCAGAAGGGGCTGGACGCCACAACCCATCAGTTCCTCCAGAAGAAGATGGAATCCGCCAGGTGGCTCATAGAGGCCATAGAACAACGGAGGGCCACCCTTTACAAGGTAACCAACAAGATGGTGGAACTCCAGAAGAACTTCCTGGAGGAGGGCATCGCCGGGCTAAGACCCCTCAGGATGCAGGAGGTGGCCGACCAACTGGGCATCCACGTCTCCACGGTGAGCCGGGCTATCTCCCGTAAATACATCCAGACCCCCAGGGGCGTATTTGAGATGAAGTTCTTCTTTACAGGAGGTTTTGAGACCGCCCAGGGAGACGTGGAGTCCTGGCCTGCAATGAGACAAAAGCTCATAGAAATCGTTGCCAAGGAAGACAAGTCCCACCCCCTCAGTGACGAAGACCTCGCCGCCGTACTCCGCTCACAGGGCATTGACATCGCCCGCCGTACCGTCACCAAGTACCGCAAGGCCATCAAGGTCCCCTCCAGCCGAAGGAGGAGACAATATTAAACAGGATACAGGAAACAGTAGACAGGTAACAGGGGAAAGCCTTTACCAGTTGCCTGTTACCTGTTACCTTGCTTACCCTACCACCTTTAACTGTAGCAAGTAGCTGGCCCTGGACTATAGACTATGGACTAAAAAGAAAATCCAAAGTCTAAAGTCTTTCCCTGGCTACTGACTCAACACCTCTTTGTATAACATACCTCTCAAAAAAGTAAATGGCTGGATTCCATCTGCCTCAGGCGGACCACTTGATTTAACAGGTGAGTTAAAAACAAGTAATATCTGACGCAGAGGGGAATATTGGGAGTGGCCAGGTATTAGTGGAGTTATAAGATTTCAACGTCCAAAAGAATTACGTGCCCTCTCATGGCATAGGATGGCCTCCTGGTGCCTGCCAAGCCTGTCCAGGCACCGTGCCTTGAGACTCCAGGCACTGGTATACTTCGGGTTAACCGCCAGCGCCTTGTCACAGCAGGTGATGGCCTCCTCGTACCCGTCCATGTCTTCCAGTATACTGCCCTCTTCGTACCACGCCTTGGCGTACCCCGGGTTGATTGCCAGTGCCTTGTTGTAGGAGACGATGGCATCTACTTTCCTGCCTGACATATTCAGGGCCGCACCCAGGTTACGGTAGGCCTCTGCGTCATTAGGTCTAAGCCTGACGGCCTCCTCAAATTCGCTTATTTTCAGGTCATCCTGGCCCTTGATGCCGTACGCCCAGCCAAGGTTGTAGTGGGCCTCCACAAGGTCTGGCTTTAGCCTGACGGCCTCCTTGAATTCACTTATTGCCGGGTCAAGTGCTGATACGTCGTAACCAGGCATTACCTTTTTTAGTAAAGCCAGTCCCCTTTCAAGATGGAGTTGGGCCTCGGCACCCTTGTCTTCCTCCATTGGGATGGGTGACTGTGGAGTAATGCCAGAACGTTCATGCTTTGATTTGTAGAGTTCATTTAGTATGCTACGGGCCTCTTCATGATCGGGCCTTAGTCTGAGGGTCTCCTCAAACTGCCTTTCTGCCAGGTCATACTGGCCCTTTATCCCATACGCTATACCAAGGTTGTAGTGGGCGCCTGCATCGTCTGGCTTTAGCTTTACGGTCTCCTCAAACTCTCTTATGGCCAGGTCATATAGGCCCTTCGTGCTGTACGCTACGCCAAGACCACGGTGGGCCTCTGCATAATCGGGTTTTAGTTTTATGGCCTCCCCGTACTGCCCTATTGCCAGGTCGTGCTGGCCCTGTTCTTTGTACACGGAGCCGAGGGCAAAGTGGGCCTCTGCAAAGTCGGGCCTTAGCCTTAGGGCCTCCTCATACTGCCTTATCTCCAGGTCATGCAGTCCCTTCATGCTGTATGCCGCACCGAGGCCAAGATGGGCCTCTGCGTTATCGGGCTTAAGTCTGATGGCCTCTTGATATTCGCTTATCGCTGAATCGGGCTGTTCCTCTTGCAGGAAAGAAACCCCTAGACTAAGATGGCGTTCAACTGCGGCATCCACATCTTCCCTTGTTGTAATGGATGGCTGGGGAGCGCTGGCCGAAGGTCCTTGCGTCTTACTCAATTTGTAGAGCTTATACAACGCCTTTTGTGCCTCTTCGTAATCGGGCCTTAGTCTGAGGGTCTCCCCAAACTGCCTTTCTGCCAGGTCATACTGGCCCTTTATCCCATACGCTGCACCAAGGTTGTAGTGGGCGTCTGCGTCATCTGGCTTTAGCTTTACGGTCTCCTCAAACTCTCTTATGGCCAGGTCATATAGGCCCTTCTTGCCGTACGCTACGCCAAGACCAAAGTGGGCCTCTGCATAATCGGGTTTTAATTTTATGGCCTCCCCGTACTGCCCTATTGCCAGGTCGTGCTGGCCCTGTTCTCTGTACACGGAGCCGAGGGCAAAGTGGGCCTCTGGATAATCGGGCCTTAGCCTTAGGGCCTCCTCGTACTGCCTTATCTCCAGGTCATGCAGTCCCTTCATGCCGTATGCCGCACCGAGGCCAAGATGGGCCTCTGCAAAGTCGGGCCTTAGTCTAATGGCCTCCTGGTACTCGCTTATTGCTGAATCGGGTTTCTCCTCTTGCAGGAAGGAGGAACCCTTTTCAAGATGGCGTTTGACCTCAGTGGCCGTGTCTTTTCCTGTTGAAGTAGGAGGCTGGGGAGTGCCGGCTGAGGGGACTTGTCCTCCCCGCCACTGACGGAGTTTGTCCAATAGTTCACTGGCCTCCGTGTAATCGGGCTCAATCCTCAATGCCTCCTGCAGTTCATTTATTGCCAGGTCGTGCTGGCCCTTCCCGTTGTACGCTACGCCAAGGTTATAGTGGGCTCCCGTATACTCAGGTTGCAGTCTTATGGCCTCCTGGAGTTCGTTTACTGCAAGGTCATATTGTCCCTTATCGTTATACGTTGCGCCGAGGAAATGGTGGGCCTCTGCGTAATCTGGTTTTAGTCTTACAGCCTCCTGGTACTCTCTTATTGCCAGGTCATCCTGTCCTTTTATGCTGTATGCTACTCCGAGGCTGAGGTGGGCCTCTGCAAAGTCGGGCCTTAGCCTTAGGGCCTCCTGGGATTCACTTATTTGCAGGTCGTTCAGGCCCTTTCCTCCGTACGCCATACCGAGGAAGAGGTGGGCCTTTGCCAAATCAGGCCCTAGCCTTACGGCCTCCTGGAATTCACTTATCGCCAGGTCATACTGACCCTCTTCGTTATACTCCATACCAAGGTTGAAGTGGGCCTCTACGTCGCCGGGCCTTAGCCTTACGGCCTCCTGCAATTCGCTTATCCTTAAATCAGGCTCGCCTTCTGCCTCTTTGGCAATCTCCACTAAGGCGACTAGTCTTCCCTTCAGGAGTGGCTTTACGAGGTTTATAGGCACTACCAGGTTAAGGTTCTGCCCTTCTTTGGCAAAAGAGGTAATTATACCTACCACCTGGCCCTTTGTATTAAAGACCGGCCCGCCGCTAGAACCAGGAGAAGTTCGGGACGTAAATTGTATAGTGCCTCCAACACCTTTTAGGGTACTTATTATCCCCTCTGATATAGCATTCTCCTGGCCCTGGGAATTACTAATGGCTACTACACGCTCTCCCCACGATAGTTTGTCTGAGTCTCCGATGGGTGCACTTGGGAGGTTCTTGGCCTTTGCCTTCAAGACCGCAATGTCCCGTTCCCGGTCAATACCCAGTACCCCTTCCACCTGGTAGTGTGCTTCGTTAGTGAGTTTCACCCAGGCAGTAGTGGCGCCCTTTATACAGTGGTAATTGGTGACCACAATGCCACTTGGGTCAACTATGAATCCATTCCCCGCACCAAGCGCCTTACCATCTTTATCGGAGGGAGTTATCAAGACCATGGCCACACCATATCTCTTTGCTATCTCCTCATGCTTTTTCTCCTTGCTAAATATCCCTGCATGTCCCACAGACGGCAGGAATAGGAGAGGCACAATAACGGGGCATAGAATGGCGGAAAGTGTAAGAAAGAGGGCGGGGAGTAGACCGGCTGATATTGTTTTGGTCACTGCATATCTCCTTAGAGGCCCTGAATGGCAGACAAGGGTCTTGGTAAATGTAGGTTATTTCTTATCAAAAGTCAATCTGCGACTTTAGTCATCTTAAGGAGTTGGGACCTCTGCGAAAGTGACGACAACACAGGGGTCGGGGGTTAGGGACCAGCAATCTTTTTCCCTAATCCCTGGTCCCTGGCTTTGGCATGAGGGGCAAAGCCCCCTTACCTGCCCCCTGGCCTTTCCCTATACAATGTACTCTTATCCATTCAACCACACTTGATTGAAAACTTGCCTGGCACAGTCCTTTTGACATAAGCACTTCAAACTGATAAAATTATGACAATGTTAAATCAGCGGCACTCCCCTCCTTTCTCCACGCAGTCACACTGGCAGGGCGCAGAGGTTACTTGTCCCTGTGGTTCGTGCTCATGACCTCTATGCACCATCGGCATCATGCACATACAGCCAAGGGATAGTGGGAAGACTAAACTGAAGGGGATGAAAACGTATTTCTTCATAGTTTTAATCTATCTCATTATTTTCATTGCCAGCCCCCTCACTCTTAGCCGAGAGGCCCCTTAAGCACCCTTCGTCCATGGATTACGGACATTACTAATATCTGACTTTCTTTCTCCTCAAATCTGTAAATAATACGATAACTACCAACCGAAATTTCACGGTGTGGTAGGTGTGGGAACTCAGGTATTTTATGCCCCATAAGCGGAAAGTTAGCAAGATTGGAGACGGCGTTTTGAATATTCTCCACCTGTATTTGGGCGTACCGCCTTGAATCCTTAGCTATATATTCATAAATGTTACGTAAATCATCAAGTGCTCGTAACGTCCATTTTATTTTTTGAACCACTTAGAGGTCTCCTTAACTACTTCCTCGTGTGGAACGGTCCTCCCTTCACGGATATCTTCTTCAGCAATTTCTAATTTCTGCCTGAGGTAGAGACGATATATAACCTCATCAACATCTACCTCTTCAGGTAAGTCTTCTACTATCTCAAGGACTTGCTGTTTGGTGATAATCATATCAACTCCCTTTCTGTCCAACTTCATAAGAGGCCATCGGCTTTTAAGCGTTTCTTTGGCTCACTAAAGAGTATTGTTGGTTTATCCCTGCGTTAAGGTCTTCTAAGAGTTCTTCATACTCTTCCATTAGTATGACAACAGCAGTCTTTTGACCACGCTTGTTTACTAAATATTGCGGTGAGTCTTTTCCATCTATTTCTACTCTAAACTAATTGCCTATTGCCTTTACTGCTGTTACAGCTTGAGCATATCAAGCGAGCGTTTTCTAATGTAGTGCGACCACCTTTACTCCATGGGTATTTGTGATCTACCTGAGCATCGTCATAAGTTAAATATTTTTTGCACTTTTCATTGCATGTAGGGTTAGGACATCTTGGTTTGTTTTGTTTTTGTAAAAGCCATAAAAGGTCTTTTACACTAGAGTCAAAAATTCTTGTATTATCTTTGGTTTTTAATATAAAACCCTCTTTTAGAACAGACATCAAATATTTGTGCCTAGTTTCTCTATTTCTAAGACTGTCGGTAGCTTGTCTTGTAGAAATGATATACGGAAGCAATTTCTGCTCCGATTCCGGCAAGTTGGGAATAACGAATTTTTTAACCTTTGGGTCTAGCCTCTGTATCTGTTTAGAAAATTCTGAAAGGAATTTTCCGATAATCCTATTATCCTTTCTACTATCCAACACGTACCCCTTGTTTAGCAACTGGAGTAATACCACAAAAAGTGAATAAAAATCCGATTTATTTTTGAACCTTGTATACTTAATCGAATCATTGGGGAATATATCCTTGACACAACGAATTATTTTATTAAATCCCTTTCGTACAAATACTATTTCTCTACCGGTCCATTTATATTGAGATAACAATTCATCCAACTTTTTTCTTCGATCGGAATATATATTTAAATGAATCGCTACACATAACTCTAATATAAATTCATGTAGTAAGTATCGCTTTGTATCTGTACTTGAACAAACTCTCCACTGGTTCACAAACAGGTTCATATATTTTTCTTCTAACATATCGCCAAGTTTAAAGAATAAGCCCGCACATTTTGCATGTCTAATTTCGTGCTTCTTTAGTGGGGACCCCGTTGAATTAACTCTTACAAAGACTTCTTTAGAAGCAACATTATTTCCAAAAAAATCTGATAGGTCTCCCTCATACTCAATAATTGGTAATTTATAAGTCCAAAATTTTTCTAATATATTTTCATATTCTTTGTTAACTTTTTTGTTATCAAGCTGATGGTAGAATAAGTAGTCTCTTTTATTTGTATGTGGGTTGATAAATTCCACCCATAGTCGCCCCTCGTCCCTAATTTTTTTTAATTCAATAAAATGGAGAATCGTTTCAATGCGTTGCTTGCCGTCTAATACATCATAGATTTCTTTAAGTGTTCCAGTGTGGAATTGTTTATGAAAAATTAGTGCTGGTATTGGAATGCCATTGAACAGAGAGGATAATAATAACAGCCTTTGCTTTGTTTTCCATACGGGTTTCCTTTGATATGGTGGGGCAAGATTTATCTGCCCATTCTTATACGTGTCCCTAAGCTCTCCAATCGTCATTTGACGACACTTCATACCATTTCCCCTTTAATTACAATATAGAACACTTACTACCGCACGCAATTATCCTATAACGCCCTTATACTGTCAAGGATTCACGGCAGGGGACTCTCCCCCAGCCTCTTCTTCCAGAACCATCCCCTTCCAGGTTTTCTTATCTTGACCTTTTTGGGCCTGTGGGGCCTCAAAAGTTGCCACCTTTTTACCGTGTGGTAGATAATAGGAATTACAAAGAGGGTCACAAGCGTGGAGG
>MHYW01000029.1:9079-9186 GCA_001828545.1 Planctomycetes bacterium RIFCSPHIGHO2_12_FULL_52_36 | reverse complement strand
GATAAAGACCTATACCTTTGCAAAGGTGGGTTCTGCCCCCCTCCTCTGTAACGTCCACACGGAGATGGAGGGTTACGTGGTAGTCGTCCCGAATCCCTTCTTTGCCC
>MHYW01000029.1:0-9031 GCA_001828545.1 Planctomycetes bacterium RIFCSPHIGHO2_12_FULL_52_36 | reverse complement strand
CTTACACCCTGAAGGTCTGGAACAAGAAACTCCAGTCCGACCCACAGAAGGTAGAGGTGAAAGAAGGGGCAAACGTTCAGGCAAATTTCACGTTAAAGAAGTAAACAAGTTGAGGTAGGAGTATGCCAAAGATAGCACTAAAAGGACCGCTAAGGGAGTCCGGGTCCGACAGAGAAATAAGAGAATCTGACAGGGAGAAACGGGTCGTCATAACCGTTATGGACTTCCTGTCCAGGCGATGGTTACTGCTGATAATAGGCTGGGCGGGGTTTTTGTTTGTTGCTGGAATCACGACCCTGCTGACCTTCATAGATTTTTATAAGCCTAAGGTCATTTTTGGTCCCGCCATGAGGTTCAAGGCTGGCTATCCGGAGGAATACCCGGTGGGTGAGGTCAGCACCAGGTGGATGGCCGAGCAAAGGGTGTGGCTGGTGAGGGCTAAAGAGGGGATATATGCCTTCCTGGGTATATGCAGACACCTGGGCTGTACCCCAAGGTGGGTACCGGAAGAACAGCTCTTTAAATGTCCCTGCCACGGTTCTAACTTTAACATAGAGGGTGATGTGGTGGGTGGCCCTGCGCCCAGGCCCCTCTGGAGGGTGGGGGTAAGCCTGTCTCCTGATGGTCAGGTTGTAGTGGACAAGTCCGTTAAGGAAGATAGGGTTGGCGTAAGAGAAAAGGGCAAGTTTATTTTACCAGTTTAGGCTGTGGCTTGGCGAGAATCGTTGTCAATGTGTCATTCTGAGCGAAGCGAAGAATCTCGTTATTTAGCTGAGATTCTTCGGTGCCTTCGTCACCTCAGATAGAAAAATGGGCCGGGGATGGAAGAAAAACTAAAGAGAGCAAAAGATAAGGTAGTTCATACACAGGTCTGGCGTTCCATATTCCGCCAGGGTTGGCCCACCACAGAGAGGAATAGGGTCTTAACCACGATAAACACCCTCCTCCTCCACCTTCACCCCATTAAAGTAAAGACCCACGCCCTCAAAATCAGATACACCTTCTGCCTGGGTGGGGCAACGTTGTTTATGTTTGTAATAGAGACCATCACCGGGTTGCTCCTGATGTACTATTACAGGCCCACCCTGGAATATGCCTACCAGGACATGAAGGACCTGGAGTTCACGGTGACCTTTGGGCTCTTCCTGAGGAATATGCACCGTTGGGCCGCCCACCTCATGGTCCTCACCGTTATACTCCACATGTGCCGGGTCTTTTACACGGGTTCTTATAAACCCCCCAGGGAGTTCAACTGGGTCATAGGGGTACAACTGCTGGTGATTACACTGCTTTTGAGCTTTACTGGGTACCTGTTGCCGTGGGATCAGCTGGCCTATTGGGCGGTAACCGTTGGCACTAATATGGCTAAGGCTACGCCCGTAATAGGGGCTGAGGGACCTTTTGCCGTATTGCCGGCTAATACCGACATCTGCTTTTATCTCAGGGGTTCGGAGGATATAAGTGGGAATACCCTCTTGAGGTTTTATGTACTCCACTGCATATTCCTGCCCCTGTCGGCGTCTGCGCTCATGGGTGTGCATTTCTGGAGGATAAGAAAGGACGGGGGCGTATCTGGGCCGTTGTAGTCGTTGAGAGAGATGGGGCAAACTGAAGAGCATGCAAGAGTTGAAGACTAAGTCAAAAAAGGTAGCCCCCAGGGAGACAGGGGTACCATCGGCAAAGGCCAGGCTGGAGGCCCTCTCACCCAAAGGGAGGGAAGAGGAAGAAGAGGGGCCAGAGCCTGATAAGCGCCTCACTTTCCCACACCTGGTATTAAAGGAATTCATCGCCCTGATGTTGATGAGTCTATTACTTATAATAGCCTCAATAGTCCTCAATGCCCCCCTGGAGGAAGAGGCCAATCCTAGCAAGACCCCTAACCCCTCCAAGGCCCCGTGGTACTTTTGTGGCCTCCAGGAGATGCTGGTGTACTTTGACCCGTGGATTGCCGGGGTGGCGGCCCCAACGCTAATAATAATAGGTCTTTGTGTTATACCCTACGTAGATAGGAATCCAAGGGGGGCAGGTGGTTGGTCAGGGATAAAGCATAGGCCATTTGCCGTGACCATATTCAGTATAGGGGTATTTGTCTGGTTTGCACTTATAATATTCGGTTACATGTTCCGCGGGCCTGCCTGGCTGGTGTACATGCCCTGGGAATCATGGGACGTGCATAAGCCGTTACTCTCTCCCGGCGGGCTTGTCTTTCCTCTGTACATAGGGGCAACTGCGATAGCGGTCTACTTCGGCCTGGGCATGGGGCTTCCCATAATCTTTGTCAGAAGGTTCTATCAAAGTCTGGGACCCACCAGGTATTTTGTCACCATGTTTTTTGTACTCTGTATGTTTGGGTTTATTGCCAAGATACCCCTCCGGTTGTTGTTCAGCATCAAATACATCATAAAGACCACGTGGTTCAGCATCTGAAGGTCTAAAGAGATAAGGCACAGGTAATAGGTAGACATGGGACGTTCATCAATGAGTTTTGCTAATTACGTATGGTTTGCCGGGGTGGGGACGGCCCTGGTGCTGTCCATAGGTGTCTTATTTATACATGAATATTTAAGGGTATGGAAAGACCATCAGGCCATTGCCAAACGCCTCCAGCTGAAGTCGCTGGAGTCACGGATGGACGCCCTGGCCTCTGAGGCTAGCCGTGCAGAGGGCGAGCAGAAGAAGAGGCTGGAGGAGAGGCGGAGGGTGCTTAGCATGGTCTATGCCCAGGTGAAGGCTACACCTAGACAGATACAGCAGATACAATTAGAGCAATTTAAGAAGGTTGACCGCTGTACTACCTGCCACTTTACCGCAGAGGACAAGGGGATGGTGGGCCAGCCCCAGCCCTACGGTGGTCATCCCGGGGCGTTCCTTGATTGGCACGAGGTACAGGATTTTGGCTGTACCATCTGTCACGAGGGGCAGGGGCTTTCTACGGATTACATGCAGGCCGCCCATAAGGCCATCAGGATCCATGGCAGTGAACGGGAGAGGCCCTGGCCGAGGGGGGTACAGACCAAATATCTCCTGCAGTCCTCATGTGGGAAGTGTCACCTCACCAAAGACGTCCCCTATGCCCCGTTACTCACCAAGGGGAGGGGGTTAATAGAGAAGGCGGGCTGTTATGGTTGCCATCAGATACGTCTCTATGAAGACCAGGAGAAAATAGCCCCTACCCTGGACAGACTGGGTAGCAAAGTGGACAGGGCCTGGCTCCTCCACTGGCTTAACGACCCCAGAGAGTACGCCCCTGCGACTGGTGAGGGGCTAGTAAGGTCCAGGATGCCGAGGTTTGACCTTAACAAGGAGGATATCCTCTGCCTGACAGAGTTCCTGATGAGTTCTAAGGACGAGCAGTCCCTGGAGGAACCCCCTGCGAAAGGGAACCCAGAGAGTGGTGGGTTACTCTTCCGAGAGATACGTTGTGTCACCTGCCATACCGTTGGAAATAAGGGCGGATATATAGGGCCGGAGTTGGAACAGATTACTACCAAGACTAGCCGCAAGTGGGCCTACAACTGGCTAATAAAGACCCATTACTTTGACCCCAAGACCAAGATGCCCCAGTTTGACTTCACTCAGGAGCAGGCAGTAGACGTGGTAGACCACCTGTGGGAGGAGTTTGGGGCAGACCCGCTGAAGCCTCCAGAAGGCTTCCAGGAGGCTGAGGAGGCCCTTAAACTCTCCACTGAGGAACGGATGACCAGGGGGAAAAAACTATTTTCGGACAAGGGGTGCGCTGGTTGTCATCCACGCTCCGGTATGGAGCATGAGGGCAAGACAGGCCGACCCCTGGAGAAGTTTGCACAGATGGACGAGGAGACCCTGGATTGGGGGAAGATAGACAGGTTCAAGATAGAACCCTACGTAGGGAACTGGGTATACATGAGGCTCTTGAACCCCAGGGACCTAGCCCCGGAGGGCAAGATGCCCCACTTCTCCCTCACGGAGGCGGAGGCGGCCCTGGTTGCCCTGGCCCTGTTGAGCGACACAGGCGACAAGATACCTCCACAGTATCTGGTGGAGGAGAAGTCCAGCCGCTACCCAAGACCGCCCTACCCTCTACCGTACGGAGGCGTCCAGGGGGTAGAGGCCCAGACGGTGAAAGAATATCCGGAACCTCCCGGGGAGTTTGGTAGGCTGGTAGACAGGTATCGTTGTCGCAGTTGCCATGTGGTCTTTGGTAAAGGCGGCTGGGTATCTACCCACCCACTGGATATGGAAGGCTCTCAAGTCCAGGAGGAGTGGCTAAGACACTACTTTGACATGCCCTATAGTCTCAGGCCCATACTAAAGGAGAGGATGCTGAATCTGAAGATGGAACCTGAAGAGCCAAAATTCTTTACGGAGTTCTTTAAGGCGGTGAGTCTGGATAACTCCATCTCCCCAACCCTGGGTTCGTCCCTTACGGTAGAGGAGGCCCAGAGGGGGAAGGGTTTGTTCGTAAAAAAGGGTTGTGGGGCGTGTCATATCGTGGGGGGCCGGGGTGGTTTCGTGGGAGCTGCATTGGACAAAGTGGGGGACAGGTTGACGGCAGGCTGGACGTATGCCTTCCTAAAAGACCCACAGCGTTACGAACCCTGGGCTATACAGCCCGATTATGGCCTTACCGACCAGGAGGCCAGAGAACTTACTGCCTATCTGATGACGCTCAAAGACAAAGGGCGCGTAGAGAAGGTAAGCGGGTACCAGCAAGGAGGGGTTGGGCGTGAAGGAGGATAGGATGTCCATAATCCCTATGGTGGTCTTTTTGTCCGTGACCTTTGTAATATCCATAGGTGCCTTCCTATGGGGGATGAAGGTCTTTTCCCCGGTAGAGATAAAGAGGGCCGCACTGCCAGAGGAACACCCAGACCCCTTGAGGAGTGCCCTGGAAAAGACAGCTAATGGGCTGAGCAACGTAGAGTTAGTAGGTAAACAGTACTACGAGGCGTATTGCATGGTGTGTCATGGGGAGAGGGGGGCTGGTGATGGCTTTAATGCATTCAACCTGAACCCGAGACCAGCCGACCTTGCCGCGGTCAAGAAGAAGGGGGACGAACACCTCTTTAACGTTATTTCAAATGGCTCAGCCAGCGTAGGGGGTACACCCTTGTGCCCACCCTGGGGAAAGACCCTTGGGGAAGAGCACACGAGGTCACTTGTTGCCTATCTCCATACCCTCTAAAGACAGGGGATAGGGAGTAGGGGGTAGGGGGTAGGGGGTAGGAATAAAATACATTGTAAATTGTAAATTTTAAATTTTGAAATTTCCAATTCAGTCGTCCCGCTGGTTCAACTCCCGCCCGATGGTTCAATCTGAAAGATTGAACTAGCAGAAGGAAAACGTACCAGTTGTAGGGGCGTATTGTTCGCCACGGCGAATCTGCCTTAGGCACGGCAATACGCCCCTACGCCCTGCCCTGGCCTGCCCTTCTCCGCTTGAGGCGGATTGCCCTGGAAATTGGGCAGGCCCTGTACCGTTCTGGTGCAGGGCAGGTGCGAGACCTGCCCCTACATTCCCAAAAAGCCTTTGCCCTGAGACTCCCTTTTGTTGTAGAATGCCTCTTTTAAAGAGCAAATTTAACGGAGGGGAGTCTCAGGATGTCAATAAAGATTGAAAAGATACTTATTCCTACAGATTTTTCTGAGTGTGCCCAGCACGCCCTGATGTATGCCCTGTCGCTTGCCACGGAGTACAAGGCCCAGCTTATTGTGCTTCACGTGGTGCCTCAGTTGAATCTACCCCCGGAGATGGAGGCCTCAGCGGGTGCCCTTTATGATGAGATGGAGAAGACGGCCAGGGCGAAGATTTCCAGGCTCATCCCCAAGCGATTTATGGAGAAGATAAAGGTACAAAACGTCATAGTCAGGGGGGTACCCTTTCTTGAGATTATCAAGGAGGCCAGGAAGCGCAACGTGGACCTTATAACTATTGCTACCCATGGCCGCACGGGGTTACAACATGCCATGTTTGGTAGTACGGCAGAAAATGTGGCAAGGAAGGCCCCTTGTCCCGTGCTGATTGTCAGGCATCCAGAGCTAGAGTTTGTCTCCCCGTAGCCCTTCCTTCTGAATCATGGCTGAACCTCAGGTGGACACTTGTAGTATTTTATTGGGGGTAATCATTGTTCTTGCTGCTGCCACCCTTGGAGAGGCTTTCGCTAAGAGGTTTGGACTGCCAGAGGTGCTGGGTGAATTGTCTATGGGGATATTTTTGGGCAATTTAGACCTCTTCGGTGGGTGGCAATTCTTTAATTTAATCTGGGAGATGCCCTTTCTGAGGGTCTTGGGGGATGTAGGGGCCATTATCCTCCTTTTGTCTGTGGGCTTGCATACAGACATGAGGGCAATGATAAAGGTGGGCATGTCTTCATTGATGGTGGCCGCGCTGGGCATTATAGCCCCAGCGGGGCTGGGGTTTTTAACCTGTCAGATGATAATTCCCGATGCCTCAGTGTATACCAAGCTCTTTATGGTAGCCGCCCTTTGCGTAAATAGTGCAGGGATAGCTATTCGCGTATTTATGGAGGCAGGGAAGCTTGATACTTGCGAGGCCAGGATAGTGATAGCGGCCACACTACTGGATGCCATATTTATCTTTCTTCTAGTGGGCGTGTTAGGTGGAATTATCCAATCAGGCCACTTTCTTGCTACTGGCGCATTAAAATCCGGAGGATTGGCTACGCTATTTCTCCTTTCTATAGGGGTTGTGAGTCTGAGATACGGCCGGTGGTTAGGGGACTTTGTAACAAAGAGGCTTCCAGAAAGTGTGAAGGTTGTTGCTGTGGTGACAACTTGTTTTTTTCTAGCATACCTGGCCGGGGCTATTGGGATATCCCCCATAGTAGGGGCCTTTGGGGCAGGCTTGCTTGTGCGTGATGTGCGTGCAAGGGATCCCGAGGGTGCAGAATGGGGCATGGAGGAGTTAATGAGGCCTGCCTATTTAAGCCTTGTCCCTGTCTTTTTTGTCTTTTTGGGTACCAGGGTAAGACTGGAGAACTTTATGGACAAGGAGGCAGTCCTGGCAGGTGTAGCAATTACAATAGTAGCGGTCCTTGGGAAGCTTATCGCAGGTCTTGGGGTGAGGGAAAAGGGTATAAATCGCCTATTGGTGGGGGTAGGGATGATACCCAGGGCAGAGATGGCCCTGATTGTGGCCAGCATGGGTCTGACTGCAAGGGTTTTGGACCCCCTGGCCTATTCCGCTATAATAATAATGACGGTTCTTACCAGCCTCTTCAGTCTGCCTTTCTTGAGAAGGCTTTTGCGTAGTGCATAATATGCCCACTGACTCTACTAACATCCTGTTTGCAATTGCCATAATACTTGCGACTGCAAAAATAGGGGAAATCGTAGCCAAAAAATTAGGTGACCCTGGTATAACCGGCGAATTAATTATGGGCATCTTTCTCGGCAATTTTTGGCTGTTAAGCGGAGGGGAGTTTTTTGATTTTCTCCGCGAGATGGATATCCTGAGACTCTTTGCGGAGCTTGGGGCAATAGTCCTCCTCGTAAAAGTAGGTCTGCATACCGACCTCAGGGCCCTAATGAGGGTAGGGATTTCCTCTTTTCTTGTAGCCGTAGGCGGTATATTTGCCCCCCTCGTGCTAGGGTTCTTGGTGGGCCTGGTGCTACTTCCAGAAGCCCCCATTGCGACCAAACTCTTTCTTGCAGTTTCCCTTTGTGCTACAAGCATGGCGGTTAAGCTCAGGGTTCTGGATGAACTGAAGATGCTGGAGACCACAGAGGGGAGGATAATTATAGGTGCCGCTATGGCGGATGACGTGATTACCCTGATGTTGTTGGGTGTGGTCAGTGGGATAGCCGTTAAGGGGGAGGTTTACCAGGGTCTGGTGGTTACTCTTATCGTTTCCGTTTTGTTCTTCTTAGTAGTTGGGGCGGTTGGTCTCAAATATAACCTGCTCTTTGGGGATTTTGTCACGAAAAAACTTGCCGAGAGCCTGAAGATACCAGTGATAATTATTGTCTGCCTGGGGCTGGCCCTCCTGGCAGAGTCCGTTGGTCTCAACACAGTGTTGGGCGCCTTCGTGGCAGGGTTGTTATTGCAGAAAGTAAGGTTGAGGGATTTTGAATATAAAGAGCAGGGGCTGGAGTGGTTTGTAGGGGTTGCTGGTTGGACCCTGATACCAATATTTTTTGTGAAGGTAGGTGCAGAGGTGCACATTGAGAGCTTTTTTAATCTGAAGATAGTCCTTGTGGGGTTGGGCATTACTGTGGCTGCAGTCCTGGGTAAGCTGTTTTGCAGTGTCTGCGTAGTGGAAAAGGGGGTAAACCGTCTGGCTATAGGTGTGGCGATGATACCCAGGCTGGAGGTGGGCCTGATTACTGCCACAATAGGAAAAAATATGGGGGTCTTGAACGACGCCCTTTACTCTTCAATAGTGGTCATGGTGGTACTTACTTCCCTGGCTAGCCCTTATCTTTTGAAGGCCCTCCTTTTGAGGCGAAAGTCCTTGACCACCTGACCTCCTCGGCTATAATTATTACAATGAGGGCTCTGAAAAAGTCTCAATGATACGTCCTGTCATTCTGAGCGAAGCGAAGAATCTCGTTATTTAGCTGAGATTCTTCGGTCGCTTCGCTCCCTCAGAATGATACTGCGCATGTTTTTCAGAGGTCTCATAACGGTTTTTACCAGCCTTTTTGGCCCGCCTGTCTTGAAGAGGCTTTTGTACGCGCCTGAAGATTTTGAGGTCTTTCGTAGTCAAGAAGGAAAAAATGAGATATGAGTAGCCTTTCACTCTCATTGGGTTCTATAGACCTTAAAGGTCTCCTTAGCCGGAGGGGTAAGGAAGGACCCCTTTATACCACCCAAGAGGTGTATGGTAGCGTAGTGGAGGGGAATCCCGAAGAACTGATTAGTGGCCTAAGGGCCCCTGAAATGGTGGATGTCCCACTGGAGACCCCTGGGCAGGTGGTGGAGATAGTAAGGCCCCTCTGGAAAATCTGGCATACAGACCCGGCCAACCACATCTTGCTGGCCATAGCCATAATACTATTAGCCGGCAAGATAGGGGAGGAGGTGGCCAGG
>MHYW01000028.1 GCA_001828545.1 Planctomycetes bacterium RIFCSPHIGHO2_12_FULL_52_36 | reverse complement strand
TTGTCCCCTCAGAAATCCTTTTCGCCCTGGGCCTGATACCTCTCAGTCTGGAGGTAATCGCCGCCCTCTTTGCAGGGGCAGGTCAGAGTCCCAAGGGGCTTGCCGAGGCGGAGGCCGAGGGTATCCCTACCGACGTGTGCACCTTCCACCGTTCCGCCCTGGGGTTCGCCTTCAAGGGCTATCTCCCCAGGCCCATCATCCATGCCACTACCAGTACCCTCTGCGACTCCAACATTAAGATGTCAAGGATAGGCGAGACGATTACGGGCAAAGAGACGCTGGTGCTGGACGTGCCTTACGACCTTACAAAAGAGTCTGTCTGTTACCTTTCTGCGCAGTTGGAAGAATTTACCAAGAAATTAGAGGTCGTAGCGAGGCGAAGGATGGACCCGCAAAGGCTTAGAGAGGTCCTTGAGAGGGCAAACCGCACAAGGGAGAAGATGTTAGAGGTAAATGAAATAAGGACAAGCCCCTTCTCTCCCCTGCCCGGGACAAAGACACTGGGCTTCATGCTCCCCAGTCATGTCCTCCAGGGCTCCAGCCGCTCAGAGGAATTTTATACCAGGCTCGCCGCGGAGCTCAAAGAAACGGTATCTGCTAAAGAAAAGAGTGGTGTCTCCCCAGAGGAAAAGATACGGCTCCTGTGGCTGGAACTAAAACCCTATTTTAAGTGTGAAATCCCAACGGTAATAGAGACAAACAGCGATATAAAGATAGCCTTTGAAGAGACAAATTACGTCTATTGGGAACCCCTTGACCCGCAGAGACCCTATGAAAGCCTCGCCAGAAAGCTCATCTCCAATCACTACAACGGCCCCCTGGACCGCAGGATAGCGGTATTAAAGACACTGGTAAAAAAATACGATATAGACGGCGCGATAATCTTCTCCCACTGGGGCTGTCGCAGGAATAATGCCGCAGTGCCTGTGATAAAACGGGAGTTAAACCTGGAGGGCATCCCCGTTATGAACCTGGACGGGGACTGCGTGGATGACCAGAATTTTACCTCCGGACAGCTAAAGACACGCCTTGAGGGCTTTATAGAGATGCTCAGGTGTGGCGGTCACTCCCAATCCGCCTCAGGCGAACGGCTAATGACCACCCCATGAGTAAGAGAAAGACCTCTCCCACACCACGTACCCAGGCACCTCCCTACAAGGGCAAGCCCCCCCGCACAAGGTAGACATAGGGGTGGGCCTTAGGACTAATTAAAAGACCTCCACCTCAGGCGGATTACCTATGCCTATATACAATACAAAAGATTAACCGCCTTCCTTCAGTAACTCCTTAATCCTCATCTCAAACGTCGTCTTGCCTGCCTCAGAAAAGCCCGTCTCTTCGTGCCTCTGTGTCCCCTTCTTGTCTATAAAGACGTGGTGAGGGATGTACTGTATACCGTACTTCTCCAGAAGGTCTAACTCTGCCATAAAGATGGGATACTTTATCCCTGCCTTTTTTGAAAAGGCTGTTACGGCCTCTACATTTTTCCCCTCTGTGGAAAGGGCAATTATTTCAAAACCCTGGCCTTTGTACGTCTCGTACATCTGGTTTAGGAAGGGCACCGCCCTCCGGCAGGAGGGTCAGAAAGTAGCCCAGAAGTCCAGAACCACTACCTTTCCCTTGCTGGCTGCCAGAAGGTCACTAAACTCCTTTGCACCGATGGTCTTAATTTCCTGCCCTTCGGCCAGAGGTGCCAGGGAAACCAAGAAAAAAAGGGTTGGAACGCAAAGGGCCAAACATAGATTACGCATCTAGATGTCTCCTCTCTTTTCCTGAGATGTAGGGACAGACCTTTAGGTCTGTCCGCGGACAGGTCTAAAGACCTGTCCCTACGCCACCTCTACAGGCTTCGCCTTAGTGAAAAGGACCTTGCCGTCCTTACACTTGATGATAACCTCGGAACCATCGGGGAATCTCCCCTCCAGTATCTCCAGGGCCAGGGGGTTTTCAATGTACTGCTGTATGGTGCGCTTCAAGGGCCTGGCCCCGTAGGCGGGGTCGTAGCCCTTTTCCACCAGCATCTCTCTCACTTCCTTCCCAAGGGTGAGCCTGACGTTGTGCTCTGCCAGGCGTTTCCTCAGACTGCGGAGTTGTATCTCCACTATCTGTTTAATCTCCTCCTTGCCGAGACGGTTGAAGACGATTACCTCATCTATACGGTTCAGAAACTCCGGGCGGAAGGTCTTTCTGAGGGACTCCATGATGTGCTCCTTGAGTTCCTCCTCTTTGCCTTTGCCGCCGAGTTCTTCAACCCAATGGGTGCCAACGTTGGAGGTCATTACTATGATGGTATTCTTGAAATCCACGGTACGGCCATGGCCATCGGTAAGCCGCCCATCGTCTAACACCTGTAACAGGATGTTGAAGACGTCCCTGTGGGCCTTTTCTATCTCGTCAAAGAGTACCACGGAATAGGGTCTCCGTCTCACCGCCTCCGTGAGCCTGCCGCCTTCCTCATAGCCGACGTAGCCCGGGGGCGCCCCGATGAGCCTTGCCACGGAGTGTTGCTCCATGTACTCAGACATGTCCACCCTCACCATGGCATTCTCGTCGTCAAAGAGAAACTCTGCCAGCGCCCGGCATAGTTCTGTCTTACCAACCCCCGTAGGCCCAAGGAATATGAAGGAGCCCACGGGCCTCTTGGGGTCCTGGAGCCCCGCCCTGGCCCTCCTTACGGCATCCGAAACGGCCCTGACGGCCTCCTCCTGCCCCACCACCCTCTCCTTGAGGCGGTCTTCCATCTTGAGTAGCTTCTGTTTCTCCCCCTCCAGGAGTTTGGATACCGGAATCCTTGTCCATCTGGCGACCACCTCTGCAACGTCGTCGGCATCTACCTCCTCTTTCAGGAGACACCTGCCCTTCTGATACTCGTCCATCCTGGTCTGTTTCTGTCTTAACTGGTCCTCGTACTCCCTCAGGCGTCCGTAGCGGATTTCTGCCACCTTCTCCAGGTTGCCCATCCTCAGGGCCGCCTGTTCCTCCAGCCTGGCCTGGTCTATCCTGGCCTTGAGGCCCTGAACGTCTTTTATGAGGCCCTTCTCCTTCTCCCACTGGGCCTTCAGGCCGCAGAGTTCCTCCCTGTGTTCGGCCAGTTGCCGCTCCAGTTTTTCTGTCCTCTGTTTAGACTCAGGGTCTCTCTCCTTCTTCAGGGCCTCCCTCTCTATCTCTAACTGCATAATCTTTCTCTGTATCTCATCCAGTTCCGAGGGCATACTGTCAATCTCAATCCTGAGCTTGCTGGCTGACTCGTCAATGAGGTCTATGGCCTTATCCGGCAGGAAGCGGTCGGTAATATAGCGGTTAGAGAGGGTGGCCGCGGCCACCAGGGCAGAGTCCTTTATCCTCACCCCGTGGTGCACCTCGTAGCGTTCTTTCAGACCACGGAGGATGGCTATGGTATCCTCCACGGTAGGCTGTGTGACGTAGACAGGCTGGAACCGCCTCTCCAGGGCGGCGTCCTTTTCTACGTGCTTTCGGTATTCGTCCAGGGTAGTGGCTCCCACGCATCGGAGCTCTCCCCTGGCCAGGGCAGGTTTAAGGAGGTTGGAGGCGTCTATGGCCCCCTCTGCGGCCCCTGCCCCTACCACCGTGTGGAGCTCGTCTATAAAGAGGATTACGCCCCCCTCGGCCTCCTCTATCTCCCTCAGCACCGCCTTGAGACGGTCCTCAAACTCTCCCCTGAACTTGGTGCCTGCCAGGAGGGCTCCCATGTCCAGGGCCATGACCCTCTTGTCCTTTAGCCCCTCGGGGACGTCACCGTTGACTATCCTCTGGGCCAGGCCCTCTACTATGGCGGTCTTTCCTACTCCGGGGTCGCCTATGAGCACGGGGTTATTCTTTGTCCTCCGGGAGAGGACCTGGATGACCCTCCGTATCTCGTCGTCCCTGCCGATTACCGGGTCCAGCTTCCCTTTCCTGGCCAGCTCCACCAGGTCTCGGCTGTAACGGGCCAGGGCCTGGTATTTATTTTCAGGGTTGGGGTCTGTCACCCTCTGGGTACCACGGATGCCCTGGAGCGCCCTGAGTACCTCGTCTTTTTTCACCCCTGCCCCTGAGAGTATCCTGCCTGCAGAGCTGTCAGACTTCTCCAGCATGGCAAGGAGGAGGTGCTCCGTGCTGAGGTATTCGTCCTTTAGTCTCAGGGCCTCGTTCCAGGCCACGTTGAGGAGGTCGTTAAGTTCAGGGCTGACGTACATCTGTCCGAAGGCGGTAGCGCCACTAACCTTTGGCAGTCTATCTATGGCCTCAAGGCACTTAGCATGGATGGCCTGGCAGTTGACCCCCAGCTTATCCAGGATTGGCCCCACTACCCCTTGTTCTTGCTGGAGGAGGGCGGCAAGGAGGTGTACGGGCTCTATTTGCTGTTGGCCCTTTTGCTGGGCCAGTTGGTGGGCCTCCTGGAGGGCCTCCTGGGCCTTGATGGTGAGTTTATCTAATCGCACGTGTATTGTCTATAAACATTAGGTAAGACTACGTTGGGGGCCCCTTTGACTAAGAGAATTGTAAATTGAAGATTGGAAATTTTAAAATTTAAAATTTCCAATTTACAATTTACAATACAATTTCCCCCCTTACTCCTTCACCTCATAGTCAGCATCAATGACGTCCCCCTCGCCAGGGGTGGCCCCACCACTACCCTTACCACCTTTGACCTTTTCTGTCCCCGAGCCACCGGTCGGGCCTGCCCCTGCGGCCCTCGCCCTGGAGGCGGCCTCGTACATGGCCTGGGCCAGTTTGTGGGAGGCCGTGGTGAGCTCTTCAATGGCCTTCTTTAGCTCGCTAATGTTGTCGCTCTCCTTGAGGGATTTAAGCCTGTCCACGGCCCTGATGACGGCCTCTCTGTCGGACTGGCTAATCTTGTCTCCGTACTCTTTAAGGGTCTTCTCTGTGGTATATACGAGTTGGTCTGCCTGGTTCCTGGTCTCGGCCAGTTCCTTCGTTCTCTTATCTTCCTCGCCGAACCTCTCTGCCTCCTTGCTCATCTTCTCCACCTCTTCTTTTGACAGGCCAGAGGAAGAGGTGATGGTAATCTTTTGCTCCCTTCCCGTGCCAAGGTCTTTGGCATTAGCGTTCAGGATGCCGTTGGCATCTATGTCAAAGGAGACCTCTATCTGGGGTATGCCTCTAGGGGCAGAGGGTATGCCCATCAGCTGGAAACGGCCCAGGGTACGGTTATCCCTGGCCATGGGTCTCTCTCCCTGGAGGACGTGGATGTCTACGGCCGTCTGGCTGTCGGCGGCCGTGGAGAATACCTCTTTTTTACCGGTAGGTATGGTGGTATTCCTTGGTATAAGCACGGTCATAACCCCACCCAGGGTCTCTACGCCCAGGGAGAGCGGGGTAACGTCCAGCAGGAGGATGTCCCTGATCTCTCCGCTTAACACGGCAGCCTGGATGGCCGCCCCCACTGCTACCACCTCGTCAGGGTTAACTCCCTTACAAGGCTCCCTCTTAAAGAGGTCTTTTACGAGCTGCTGTACCCTGGGCATACGGATCATTCCCCCGACCAGTACCACCTCGTCTATTTTATCCGGTGGGAGTTTTGCATCGGACAGGGCTGTCTCGCAAGGTCTGACGCACCTCTGTACCAGGTGTTCTACCAGTTGTTCCAGTTTAGCCCTGGTGATGTTCATGGTCAGGTGCTTGGGCCCGGCCTGGTCCGCCGTGATGAAGGGGAGGTTTACGTCGGTACTCATGGTGTTAGAGAGTTCACACTTGGCCTTCTCTGCCGCCTCTAGTAGCCTTTGGTGGGCCACCGCGTCTTTCCTGAGGTCTATGCCCGTCTCTTTCCTGAATTCCTCGGCCATATAATCTGTCAATACCTTATCAAAATCATCTCCGCCTAGGTGGGTATCTCCATTGGTGGAGAGTACCTGGAATACCCCGTCGCCCACTTCCAGGATAGATATGTCAAAGGTGCCGCCTCCGAGGTCAAAGACCGCAATCCTCCCGGTCTTCTTTTTGTCCAGCCCGTAGGCAAGACAGGAGGCCGTAGGCTCATTTATTATCCTGACCACTTCCATCCCGGCAATGGTGCCAGCATCCTTGGTAGCCTGTCGCTGGCTATCATTAAAATAGGCCGGTACGGTGATTACGGCCTTCTTGATGGGGTTCCCCAGGTAGTCTTCGGCAGACTTTTTCAGGTCCTGCAGTACCATGGCGGAGATTTCTGGCGGGGTGAAGCGTTTATCCCTTATTTCTACCTGTACGGGCTCTTCCGGTGCCCCTACTATCTTGAAGGGGACTAGCTTTTCCTCTTCAGCCACCTCGCTGTGGCGCCTACCCATGAACCGCTTTATTGAGTATACGGTGTTTCTGGGGTTAATAATGGACTGCCTCCTGGCCAGTTGCCCAACCAGCCGTTCCCCCTTATCGGTAAAGCCCACGCAAGAGGGGGTTAGCCTGCTGCCCTGGGAATTCACTATGACCGTAGGCTGGTCCCCTTCCATAACAGCTACCACTGAGTTTGTAGTACCCAGGTCTATACCGATAATCTTTTCTTTTGCAGCCATTCCTAATTTCTCCTTAAAGACTTAACCCTTTTACCAAAAACTACAAGGTAGGGGCAGGGCGACCCTGCCCCTACAAAGAGTGAATTATATCAGAAATGCCTGGATTTTCAATAAGTAGGGACACATTGCGTGCCCCGACAACTACTTAGAGGGAGATTACCTGTTGCATCTCGTAGAGACCTGGGGGCTTGCCCGCCAGGAACTTGGCGGCCCTTATGGCCCCAAGGGCAAAGGTGTCCCTGCTGTGGGCAGAGTGGGTGAGTTCTACAGTCTCCCCCAGCGTGCCGAAGATGACCTTGTGGTCTCCCACGGTATCTCCCACCCTGAGGGCGTGGAGGCCAATCTGGCCTTTGGGGCGTTCACCCGTAATACCCTGGCGGCCATAAACGGCCGCCTCCTTCAGCTCACGGCCCGTGGCCTTACATATCTCCCTGGCCAGCTTCAGGGCGGTCCCGCTAGGGGCGTCCTTTTTAAATCGGTGGTGGACCTCTACGATTTCTATATCGTAGTCCTCCCCGAGGGCCCTGGCTATCTGGGCCGCCGTCTGAAAGAGGAGGTTCACTCCCAGGCTCATGTTAGGGGATATGAGGCACGGGATGCGTTGAGCGGACTTTTTGATACTGGCAAGCTGTTCTTCCGTATGGCCCGTGGTGCCTACGACTAATGCTATGCCTTTGGAGGCACAAAGGGTGGCCTTCACTACCGAGGAACTGGGTTCTGAGAAGTCTATAAGGACGTCTGCCTTGCCGTTCAGGGTATCCGTAACCTTAACACCCAGATCCCCCTCCCCCGCCAATGAACCCACGTCTTTGCCCAGGAAGGGATGCCCCTCCCTCTCCAGGGCCGCAACCAGCTCAAGCCCCTTGTCTTTACATACAAGGGAGGCTATCTTTGAGCCCATTCGGCCGCAGGCCCCGTTGACTGCGACCCTTATCATGCCTTCTTCTCTTTTTTGGTGCCTGGTCCGCCTGAGGCGGATACCGCCTTCCATTTCCTAAACTTCTGGCTGGCCTTCTGGAGGAACTCCATCTCCTTCCTGGTAAGGTTCTCCAGGCCTACTCTATTTACCTTGTCCAGGAGGGAATCCACCCGCCTGCGTATCTCCTCCCCCTCCCTAAGTTCCCTCGCCCTCTGTTTGGCCTGCCACAGGGACACCAAATCCCAGACCCTGGGCTCGTATCTGACAAACAGGAAACCATAAAGAAGCCCCCCCAGATGCGCATAGTAGGCCACACCCCCTCCGATAGGGAGGAGACAGTTCAGGGCGGTCAGCCCGGCAAAGAGCATTACCAGGTGTTTGGCCTTTATAGGGAATATGAAAAGTATAATAGTGACGTTGGGGAAGAGCATAGCAAAGGCGACCTCCACGGCAAAGATCGCCCCGGAGGCCCCAAGGACAGCCGTCTGGGGTAGGAGGAGGGCCGAAAGGAGGGCGGCAAAGACCCCGGCCGTAAAGTACAGGGTGAGGAACTTCTTGGTGCCCATGGCCCTCTCTACGTCCGCCCCAAACATCCAGAGGGCAAACATGTTTATTATCAGGTGCCAGGGGTCGTAAATGCTGTGGAGAAAGGTATAGCTAAAAAATTGCCATAGCCAGAGATTTCCCAGGGCGTCTGGGGGGTAAAACCAGAAAAGCCTGGTAAAAGGGTCCTGAGTCCATACCCTCACCCCTTCCCCAAGTCCCGGAACACCCCAACGTGAACTTATGGTAGAGAAAAGGAGTTCAAGGATAAAGACCCCAACGTTGGCAATAACAAGGACTTTTATTGTCCTTGTCCATTTGCTCCCGAAGGACATGCCAAACTCTGGGGTATACCACTCGCTCATCCTGTCCCCTTTAGTCCGCCTTAGGCGGATAGATAGCAAACAGTAGACAGGAAGACCCGTTATCCCTGCATACCGTCTACATGGACACAAAGCCTCACTATACTTCTTTCGGCCGAAAAGTCAAGGCGGGAGAGAGGGAAAGTCGGTCTGTCCCCAGTGCCTGCTCCTGTTGACAGCTAAGCACCGGATTTCCTGACCACCATCCACTTCCTTCCTTGACAGCCCAGTCTAGGGGGAGTAGAATTCTGGTTTTGGTGGTGGGACTCTATAGCGACAGGGCCACCCCCAAACGAGGAATACTGGTGAGAATACTCTTATTATCCATGCCTGACATGGTGCCCCAGCTAAAGTCTTGGCAGGCACCCAACCTGGCCCTCTCCACCATTACAGGTAACGTCCTGGCCACACAGCCGGACCACGAGGTCTACGTGGCTGATCTGATTCTGGTAAGGGACAGGTTAGTAGATAACGTCCAGGCACTCCTGAAGGACTTCAGGCCTAACCTGGTGGGCCTCACTGCCATGAGCTTCCAGTTCAACACGGCCAGGCGGATTGCCTCCTACATAAAGTCCCTGGATAAGGACGTAAAGACCGTGCTGGGGGGGTATCACGCCACCCTCATGTATGATGAAATAACCCAGGATGGCGGCGGCAAGGTCACTTCTGCCGCAGACCCCTTTGATTTTATCCTGCGTGGGGAGGGCGACCACAGCTTTGGCGAACTCCTCCAGGGTCTGGAGGGCAAACGCCCATTAGAAACCATCCGTGGGCTATCCTTCAGGGTGGCGTCCGCCCCAGGCGGACCCCCGTCAAGCGGACGTTGGGTGCATAATACCCCAAGACCCCTTGAAGACCTGACAAAAATTGCCCTTCCCAACCGTACCAACAGGCTATTTAAAGGTTATGCCTTTGGACTGCACAGCCTGGACATCGTTGAGACCTCCAGGGGCTGTACCATGCCCTGCAATTTTTGTAGCATGGGTCACATGTACGGACAGACCTTCCGCACCTATCCCCTGGAGAGGGTGATGGCCGACATTGCCGACGCAAAAAAACGGGGGGCAAGATACCTGGCCATTTCTGATGACAATATATGCCTGGATTTAAAACGCCTGGAGGCGCTGTGCGATGCCATCATAGGCGCAGGCCACAATGATATCTCTTACGTGGTACAGGCCAGCAGCGTGGGCATGTCCTCTTCAGAAACCCTGATAGAAAAGATGGCCAGGGCAGGTTTTGAGGTGGTATTCCTGGGGATTGAGAACGTCTCCGAAAGAAACCTGAAACTAATGAAAAAAGGAAACATAGTGGAGAGGACAAAGAGGGCCGTAGAACTCCTCCACAAGCACAATATCCTCATCGTCGGCGGGATGATTATAGGCCACCCCGAAGACCGTGAGAAAGACGTTGCCCAGAACTACGAGTTCTTTGACAAGATGGACGTTGATTTTTATAGCGACCAGATTATCACCCCTTATCCCAAGACGGGCATGCGGGAGGAACTCCTCAAACAGGGCCTCATTTCTAACCTGTACGACTACAGCAAGTACAACGGCTTCTGGGCCAATGTCAGGACAAGATACCTGGATTCCCAGGAATTGCAGTTCGTCAAGTGGCTATGCCGCCGAAAATACTCCACCTTCTATAAGACGACCCGGGCCTTTAAAACCCGGTTCCCCCTTGCCTGGCTACTCAGGGCCTTTGCCCTGAGGCCCTACTATCGCATCAAAGACCTATTTGCCCGGTGGGGCAAGTCTGAAAGGGAGGTATTCCTGACGGAGATGGACGCATTTAGCCACCTCAATGACTTTCCGGAACTACCGGGAAAGGCATCTAACCCATCGGGGGTGGCCCAACCACCCGAAAATTCAGAGACACTTGTCAACCTCGGGGCAGGTCTAAAACCCGCCCCTACAATCAACATGAACTGAGATGAAAATACTACTACTATCCATGCCCGACTCCACGCCCCTCTTTGACCTCAGGAGGTGGCGCGCCCCCAACCTTGCCATGGCCTCCCTGGCCGGTAATATCACGGGCCATCAGGTAGCCATTGCAGACCTCGTCCTGAGGAGGGAAAAGGTAAAGGAGGTCGTAGAGGAACTTATCAGGGACTATAACCCCGATGTAGTGGGCCTCAGCGCCATGAGCTTCCAATTTGCTACGGCCAGGAGGGTAGCCACCTTTATAAAGAGACTGAGAAAAGAGACCATAACGGTACTGGGGGGTTACCATGCCACCCTGCTCTTTGAAGAGATATGCACATCGGAGGATTCCCGCCCCTTTGACTACATCTTAAGGGGCGAGGGAGAGCTGGCCTTCGGCGAGTTTCTGGAGGTACTGGAAGGGAAGAGGGGTCCGGATACGGTCCTGGGCCTGTCCTACCGTAAAGGAGACGGCTTTACACATAACCCCCGCAGGCCGCCGGAAGACCTGGAAAAGATAAAGATTCCAGACCGGACCAAAAGGCTCTGGGGCGGAAACCACTTCAACGGCGCCGTCCTGGACATCATAGAATCCTCCAGGGGCTGTACCATGCCCTGCACCTTCTGCTGTATGGACAAGATGTACGGGAAGACCTTCCGTCCCTACAGCATCCCAAGGGTCATAGATGACATCGCCCACGCCAAGAAACAGGGCCTGGGACACCTCATATTTTCAGACGACAACTTTGCCCTGGACGTCAAGCGTTTTGAGACCCTGTGCGACGCCATCGTCGAGGCAGGCCACAACGACATGCGATACATCATCCAGGCCAGCAGTACGGGCGTAGCCTCCTCAGACACCCTGGCAGATAAAATGGCCCGAGCGGGCTTCAAGATGGTCTTCCTCGGCATTGAAAACATCTCCCCGGAAAACCTCAAAAGGTTAAAAAAAGGCAACATAGTAGAAAAGACCCGCCTGGCCGTAAAGAAACTCCATGACTGTAACATCATGATTGTAGGCGGGATCATCCTGGGCAACCCCGAGGATAAAGAGGAGGATATTGCCAGTAACTATCACTTCCTCAAGGAGCTAGACATTGACTTCTATGCCGACCAGATACTCACCCCTTACCCCAAGACCCCCGTCAGGGAGGAACTCCGCCAGATGGGCCTCATAACCAACCTGAACGACTTCAGCCGATACAACACCTTCTGGGCCAACGTGAAGACCAAATACCTGGACTCCGCCCAGTTACAATTCCTCAGGTGGAAGTACAACAGGCTCTATGCCGATAACATGCTGGCCACCAAGACCTTTATAAGGAACCACCCTTTCTGGTACTTCTGCACGGCCTATCTCTATAGACCTTACTGGAGACTCAAGGAATACCTCTCAGGGAACACCCGCCTCAGCGAAAGGGAGTGCTACCTGCGGGACGTCAAGAGGGCCGAGGACCTCAACTACTTCAAGGACCTCTGCCAGGAGGTGGCGTAGGATGCGGCCATCCGTTACCAGTCTCTGGTGGTTTGCCTCCGGTTGCGGCCGTCACCTGAATTCTGCCTTGAGTCCCTGGCGCCTTTCATTTATAATCTTAAGAGTCGGGGAAACAACATGAGCTTAAACAAAATGGAAACCAAGGCGACCATAGCCATCACCCGCTGTCAGGAGTACGACCCAAAGCAGGTCTACCGGGCCGTTAAGACCTCCCTTGAGCAGGTAGACGGCATCCACAAATTACTAAGCAACGGGAAGAAAAAGGTACTCCTGAAACCTAACCTGCTTTCCTCCTCTCTAGGCCCAGAACACGCAGTGAACACCCACCCGGTGGTAGTAAGGGCCGTGGTGGACTTCTTCCAGAAGGAGTGCGGTGCAGAGGTCTATATAGGCGATTCTTGCGGCAGCCTGAGAAGCGGCTCTACCAACAAGGCCTTTAAGGTTACAAAGCTGGATGTGGTCGCCCAGGAGACCGGTGCCCGATGGATAAACTTTGACCAGGATAAGCACATAGAAATCAAAAAGCCCCATGGGGCTACTTTACCCACCTTTAAAATGGCCGGTATCGTAAAGGA
>MHYW01000027.1:8374-12504 GCA_001828545.1 Planctomycetes bacterium RIFCSPHIGHO2_12_FULL_52_36 | reverse complement strand
GCCAAGCATAGTCTCACCGGGGTTTTTCCCACTGCGCATCCAACTCCCCAGGAACAGGAGTGCAGTGATAAAGGATATACCCAGCGCGCCATAACCAATAAAGTAGGTAACTACGTGGATAGTCAGCCAGTTGCTCTGGAGGGCGGGCATGAGGGGCTTGATGGTCTCGTCCGTGGTAGAGGCGTAGAGGAGCAGGAGCATAATCATTACGGCGGACAGGGCGCCCACTATCCTCAGCCCGTAGAGATATTCAAGGACTAGATATGCAAAGCCAACCGACCAGGCATAGAAGACTAGAGACTCATAAAGGTTAGAAAAAGGGGCATGGCCCGCCTCTACCCACCTGTTCACTACCAGTATAGAATTAAGGAGGAAGGCCGCCACGAATAGGGCTACGGCCCCCCTGCGTAAAACCTCCGGCCTCCATACCTCTTTAATGACATAGGTAATGGAAACTATGACAAAGGCCACCAGCGTAATGTTAATGTTAATGCTTCCCATTTAAGTCCCCTCCTGTGTCGCCGTATCCGAGACCGACATCCTGCGTCTGAGCAGTGGTTTTATGTAGAATATGAATATTATACCAAAACAAAGGGAGGAAAAGCCAATATAGACCAGGAGGACCCCGGGGTCCCGGGCTACCTGCAGCCCTGAGAGTTTCTCGTTCTGGGGGTCATAGCTGGCCTGATAGAAGGTGTACCCACCGTATTTTAAGGGGTCGTTTACCTCAATGGTCTTTTCCGCTACGGTCTTTCCCCCCTCCACTATCCTGAGCTTGCTCTTCCAGTCCTTAATGTTCTCCCCCATCTGTTTGTAGAGGAGGAAGAGGTTCCCATCCTTATAGGCCGTGGCCTGCGGGGCCTCGGCGAAGACCCACTCAGTAGTCTTGCCCCTCGGCCCGTCCATCTCCACAAAAAGGGCCGGTTTCTTGAGTTCGTCAGACCTCTTCACCACGGACTGCTTTACCCCGAAGGAGGGGTAGAATTTGGAGACCTTAATCTGTTGGCCAGAGTTACCGACGTCATATTTTTTCTCCAGCTCCCATGGGAAGCTCTCCACCACCTTATCCTCTTTTATGTAGGCAAGCAGTCGCTGGTCGTTAGGCCCCTGGAGTATCCTGACCTGCTGACTTGCAAAGGAGAGGTCCTGCGGCACCTCACAGAGGAGCTTCAGCTCTTTATACTTGGTGGGGTGCATCTCGTCCCAATCAGGATAACTGGCGAAGACCCATCGGCTCTCCTTCCCCTGGGGACCGTCCATCTCCACCTGGATGGCGGGGTTGTTGGGCTGTTGTTCTTTTAAGGGTTTCATCCTCTGTGTAAAATCCAGGGTGAAATCCAGTATCTTTAGATTATATCCCTCCCACGCAAAGTCCTTACCCACCTCTGCCTGAAACTCCTGGGAGACGCCCTTCTCCTTCAGGCGGGCAATGAGCTTGGGCCTGGAAGGACTGGAGGGGTTTGCTGACTGGGCCTTCTTGAGTTCTTCCTCAGAGTTTACCCATCGGTACTCTAACCTGAGGTCCCTCTTTCTATCTACGTACCAGTTGCGGTCATTCGCTACCAGCCAGCCTTCCACGGCCACGGTCTCCGAGCCGTAAAGCTGTACAAAGATGGCAGGGTTCTTTACCTCCTCAGAGGTATTTACGGCCTCCTCCAGTAAGGCGGCGTCCGGGATGTAGTCCTTTATGGTAACCGCATAAGAGCTATTCGGTACGGACTGCGGCCTGCCTACCTCCGTGGAGAGGGACTTCTCTTTATGCTGGTCCTTTACGTAGGAAAGCAGGTCATACTTAGGGGGGTGCTTCTCCGTAATAAAGGCGTCCAGGTGTATCTCAAATGGCAAGGGTTTAGGGGTACCGTCCCTGAGGTGGAACTGCTCCATCTTCTGCCCCTCGGCAATCCACATCACCCCTTTCTGCCCAACCCTCAGCCCTATGATGCTCCCCAGGAGGATGAGGATTATACTGATGTGGGTAAGGATGAACCCCGTCTGTAAGAGGGTGCCTCGCCAGCGGGCTATGGTACAACAGGCCAGGTTGGCAACCACCAGTACCAGAAGAAGGGTAAACCAGTAGGAGCTGAATATATGTGTAAACTGGGCGAGCTGGAGGAGGCCGGCCAGGCCTTCCCCGAAGCGGGCCTTATACTCCTCGGGGGCCTTATCCTGAACGATAAAGGTGCCCAGGCCACAGGCCAGGGCTATGAGGAATATGAGGACTACTGCCAGTTTTACCGAGGTAAAGAAGCCCCAGAGGAGACTCCCCTCAGACTGGACTGCACTCTTTTTACTTACCATCAACTTCCTATGTAGCGTGCGACCTGCCTGAGGCGGATATCGCACGGGTTTTCCATTCCGCCTGAGCGGACTAAGACGTGTGCGACAAGTCCGCTCCGCCTACGGCGGATACGACTCGCACGCTACACCATAAACCCTAAAACATGTCCTGAGCGAAAACGAAGGAACAAAGGCCCTTTATTAAGGGCTACCTTCTCCTTCTGCCTTCGTAAAGGCAACCAGGAGGAACTCTACCCTACGGTTCTTCCTCTTCCCCTCGTCGGAGGCATTACTGGCTACAGAGCGGTTGGGACCGTAGGCGGCGATGTATACCCTCTTCTCGTCTACCCCCTGGGAGGTCAGGAACTTGAACACGCTCAGCGCCCTCCCGGCGGCCAGGTGATGGTTAGTCTCCCACAGGTACTTGGTCCGCACAATCGGGTCAGCGTCTGTGTGCCCATCAACCCTCAGGCCCTCCCTGGGGTTGGCCTTGAGGTGTTCTACTATCTTGCCCAGGGCCGCCTGCCCTTCAGGTTTCAACTCGGCCGTGCCAGAGTCAAAGAGGATTATCTCGGGGAGCTGGATGACTGGCCCCTCCGGGGTCTCCCTGACTGAGGCGCCGTGGCCGATGGCCTTGGCCAGCTTATCTAGCTCGTCCATCAGCCTCTTCTTCTCCTCCGCCTCCCTGTTGACCCTCTCCTGATACATTGCCAGGTCTTTCTTCTGGCGGTCTATCTCATCCGACTGGTCCCGGATGGTGATGGCCTGGCGGCGGTTAAGGCCCCTCAGTTCCTCCGTCTCTGCACAACCCACTGCTAAACCCATCAGTATCGTTACAAGGAACAACTTCAAATAAAACTCAACTTTGCCCATTTTTTTCTCCCCTGGCACCGTTGCCCACCCCTTTAAAATACCTGCAAGGTATACGTGCTATTCTCTCCCAGGATTCCGTATCCTGTATTTTGCAGATTAAACTTTAAATATATCACAGAAATAAATCTTTTCAAGGTCTTTTTCCTTTATCTAGAATGGTCAGCGTGGGCAAATATAGAGAGGTCTCTGAAAAACCCGACGAACCTGTCATTCTGAGGGAGTGAAATCCGCCTGAGGCGGAAAGAATCTCCAAAACACCAGATTCTTCGCTTCGCTCAGAATGACGGATAGTGTTGGGACGGTTTTCCAGAGGTCTCTTATTGTATAGTAGCCGCAACCCTTCGGGCTGAGCCTCAGTGCCGAAGCCTTTAGGTTGCGTTATTTCTCGCCCGCCTGAGGCGGGCGGCTACAACCTACTTTTTCTCGTACACCTTTTCCGGACTAAAGACCTGTTTTTCTCTTATCTCCAACTCGCCGCTCTTAGTGTTAAAGCCCCTGTAGTAACAACTGCGGTAACCGGCATGGCAGGCGGCCACCTTCTGCTCAACCCTGAGGAGGAGGGAATTGCCCTCGCAGTCCACAAAGACCTCCTTCACGGCCTGTGTGTGGCCAGAGGTCTCTCCCTTGAGCATCAGGCGTTTCTGAGAGCGCCTGTAGACGTGTACCAGGCCCGTCTCAAGGGTCTTCTCCACCGCCTCTTTGTCCATGTAACAAAGGGTCAGTACCTTGCCGTCAAGGGAATCTACAATGATAGACGGTATCAGTCCCTGCCCGTTGAACTTGATGTGTCTTAATAGGGTCATTTCAATCCCTCTCCACTCTGGAGTCCCCGCTGGACTCCATAACGTTTTGGGCGGCCGCAAGGGCCGCCCCTACTTCAGGCCATTTTGTGAGAACCAGTAATCCACCATTCTCCTGAGGTCCAGTGCCCGGATTCTTGGAGAACGGTGGGCAATTATGGCCGAGATGACTGCCAGCCC
>MHYW01000027.1:0-8350 GCA_001828545.1 Planctomycetes bacterium RIFCSPHIGHO2_12_FULL_52_36 | reverse complement strand
ATCCGCCTTATTTTCCAGGGCCTCGGCCGCCGTCTCCTTGTTTATCCCTCCAAGGGCAATTACAGGTATCCTGACCCGTTCCTTTACCTGGAGGATGGTACTGGAACCAATAGGTTTATCTTTAGAATGGGTGGGGAATATAGGACTGAGGGTGATGTAGTCTGCCCCTCCTTCTTCTGCCTCCAGGGCCTCTTTCATATTATGGGCGGAAAAACCCACGAGTGGCTTGCCTGAGGCCGATGGGCCAATGAGCTTCCTCACCGTGCCCAGGGGCATGGAATGGCTCCCTATATGGACCCCTTCAGCCCCTACGGCCAGGGCAATATCCACCCTGTCGTTGATTATCAAGGCCACCCCATGTTGAGAGGTTAGCTCCCTGAGTTCCATTGCCAGGGAGAAGAGGGTCTTGCTCTCCAGGTCCCTCTCCCTGAGCTGGACGGCAGTTACCCCCCTGTCGCCATCACTGTTATCACCCAAGGCCTGCTCTACTGCCTTCACCAGGGATAGGCGAGAGACATTTCGGTCCGTAATAAGAATAAGTCTAAGTCTTTGGAGGTGGTCCACGGGATTATACCCTAATCTGAATGGGTTTCTCTATCAGGTCTTTATACCGCATGAGTAAGGGTTCCACAACCCCCCTCAAGAATTCCTCCACCTGCTGTGGGGCCCTGCCAATGAAATTTCTGGGTTCAAGGAGGCTGGGGAGCCTCTCCTTGATGGCAGAGAAGGCAGGGTCGCTGGCTATCCTCTCCAGGAGGTCGTTTTCCCCTCCCTCTTCCTTTACAACCCTGGTAGCCTCCATTGCATGTACCCTCAGGCGTTCGTGGAGCAACTGGCGGTCGCCCCCAACTTTAGTGGTCTCCATCAGGACACGTTCCATGGCCAGGAAGGGGAGTTCTTCCCTGACGTGGCGGTCAATCATCTTGGGGTAAACGGTCATGCCGGCGGCAATATTGTGGACCAGGTTGAGGAGGGCCTCTGTGGCCAGGAAGGCCCCTGGGAGGCTCAACCGGCGGTTAGAGGAATCGTCAAGGGTCCTCTCAAACCACTGGCTGGCCGCTGTGAAGGCGGGGTTGAGGCTGGAGCAGATGACGTATCTGGACAGGCCCGCTACCCTCTCTGAAAGCATAGGGTTCCGCTTCTGGGGCATGGCGGAGGAGCCTACCTGTTCCGTCTCAAATGGTTCTTCCACCTCCCTGAGGTTCTGGAGTAACCTAATGTCGTTGGTCATCTTGTGGGCAGACTGGGCAATCCCTGAGAGGCAGGCCAGCACCTGGGCATCTACCTTTCTGGGATAGGTCTGTCCCGCCAGGTAGTAGGACTCCTTGAAGCCCATCTTTTCCGCCACCAGGAGCTCCAGGGCCTTTACCTTCTCCTCTTCATCAAAGAGGGCCATAAAACTGGCCTGGGTGCCCACTGCCCCCCTGGCCCCGTGGAACCTCAGACTTTGAAGCCTGAACTCCAGTTCCCCGAGGTCCAGTATGAAATCCTGTAGCCAGAGGCCGATACGCTTACCTACCGTGGTGAGATTGGCAGGTTGGTAATGGGTGAAGGCCACGGTTACCAGGGAGCGGTGCCGCCCGGCCTGCTGGGCCAGCTCGTTTATCACCCCTACCAGTCTCCGCCTGAGAACCTCCAGCCCATCACGGATGATTACCAGGTCCGCATTGTCAAGGATATAGGCACTCGTGGCCCCCAGGTGGATGATGGGCTTGGCCTTGGGACACTGGAGGCCGTAGGCATGGAGGTGGGCCATGACCTCGTGTCTTATCCTTGCCTCTATCTCCCTGATTTTCTCATAGTCTATATCCTCTGTGTGCCGCCGCATCTCCTCTATCTGGTCCTTTGATACCATTGGGAGGCCAAGCTCGTGCTCTGCCTCTGCAAGGGCAATCCACAGCCGCCTCCAGAGGACGTGCTTCCGCTTCTCTGAGAAGGCATGGACCATCTCGGGGCTGGCATAACGCCCTACGAGGGGGTCTTGGTGTGTAAGAGTTTTTTCTTCCAAACTTTCCCTACCTTCATATCCCAAGGCTTGTCTTTGTAAACAGGGCCTCAAAACTGAGTCCCTTAGCCTCAATATTCTTCCTGCCCCCTTCTTCTCGGTCTATTACGCAGATAACCTTTGCCACCTTAGCCCCTGCCTCTTGAAGGACTCTGACTGCCCTCAGGGCCTGTTGGCCAGTAGTGACTACATCCTCCACTAGTATAACGGTATCTCCCTGGTATAGTCTACCCTCAATCAGGCGGGCCGTCCCATAAGACTTCTGGGTCTTTCTTACAATAACGAATGGGATGCCAGTCTTCAGGGATAGGGCGGTTGCCAGGGGTATTGCCCCTATTTCTACCCCAGCCAGCCTCTTGGTGTCGGCTGGTATCATTTCCGAGAGATACTGTGTCACAGAGTCCAAAAGCTTTGGTTCGGTCTCAAAGAGGTATTTGTCAAAGAAATACTTACTTCTCCTCTTGGAGCTGAGTTCAAAATCCCCTTCAAGATAGGCAGCAGCCACCAATTCCTTTGCAAGGGATTCTTTGTCCTTCGTTAAAGTCTGAATAGGAGCTTTGGGCATAATACCGAAATTTTACCAGATAAACTCCTGAAAAAAAGGGTGTATTTATGACCCGTCTAAGGCGAACTAGAAGGTAAAGAAGTAGGCAATAAGAAAGAAAACCCTTTTTTACTGCCTACTGCTTACTAGAGACTACCTTGGCTGATTTATCTTTATCCACTCCTCCATAGGCAGGACGGGCCTGAAGGAGCCCGTCTGGGTGGGCACGAGGGGCAAAAAGAACTCCACCACGGCGGCATAGTCCTTGGCCTGAACGATAATATAGTAGTCATGTTCTGTCACCGTAACATATGCGCCAAGGATTTTAACCCCCTTCCTGGCGGCCTCGTCACGGCTTGCCCAGAAGTCGCTGAGCATCTTTGCCCCCTCTTTACTCCTCCCGGGACAGTCTTCCGGGGTATGGGTCCAGTGGGCTACGTATATCGCGCCCTCACTATCCGTCGTGCCCCACTCGGCCAACGCAGTAGATTCCAGGGAAAGAAACAGTCCTAGAAAGAGTGCCAGGAAAGTAGTCCCTCCGTTAACTATTCTCATCTCTCTATTGCCTCCTTAAATCTAAATCAATTAATGCCTTGTTATGTAGAAAGAAAATGGTACTAGAAAGGGCCCTTTTTGTAAATATGGGGACCTAAAATAAAAAGTCTTAACTCCTTGAAAAGGATTAAAAAGTATGCAGGGGGAAGACCTTCTTAAAGTTGTGGATGAAAAGGGAGACGGGGATGAGGACACAAGAGAGGGTCAGGAACCATTTTACACCCAGAAAGGGCCTGGTTAGCCTCATCCTTGAATAGTCTGGGAGGTACTGATTCAAGAAACGGTGCAGAGAGATAGAGAAGACCACGCAGACAAACTGCGTCATAAAGTAGGCCACCATGAAGCCGTTCAGGGTATTAGAGGCCAGGCTTATGATGTACTCGTGGAATAGGCCGCTGAAAAGGAAGGTGGCAAATAGGCCACGATAGGGGTGCCGACGGCCTCCGACTCTCTTATAGACGTTGTCCCTTAGCCACTCATGGACTGGTACATTCCACCCGGCCCAGAACTCCCCGGGAGAGCGGGCACTGGCAGGTTCGTGGAAGAAACCTTCCACCTCGTAGCCCATCCTCTTGTGGATACCCACACCCAGGTAAACCAGTCCCACACACAGTAAATAATACTCTAAACCGAGTGTAAGATAATCAAGCTGGGGTGAGAGCCTCCACCATCCAGAGTGGCGATTCAGGAGCAGGAATGTCGTCCCCAGGGCCAGGTATAACAATCCCCGGTAAAAATCCCCCCTGCCCCCATTTCCTGCAGGGGGGGTCAGGGGGCTTGTGACAAAGCTCTTCCTTATATCTGCAGTATAGAGACACTCAAAGGAGTGAAAAAATCTCTTAAAATTTCTGTCTTTCTCGGGGAGGGACTCGTACCTGTAGTAATAATCAATGAGCTTGAAGGCATGGAAACAGGTGTTGCACAACAGGAGCCACTTGAGCCAGGGGTGTTCTTTCGGCAGGGATAATGGGACGAGCAGTTGTATTAAGATAGCAGGCCAGAAGAACAGGCCCTTCTTCCAGTGGGTATCCAGCCTTGCAATGACCCAAAAACCGTAGAACCTGGAGAGGATGTTTGTAAAAAGGACGGCCAGCACAAGGAGTAGGGTCTGTGGGTCCATTCAGTCTCTCATAGCAGGGACGGGCATAAAGACCTGTCCACTTCCCGTGAAGGACAGACATAAAAGTAGTAGGGGCGGGGTAACCCCGCCCCTACTGCCTCCGCAACTCCCTCGTTAATGGGGGTGCATGTGGTGGGCTGGGCCAGGTCCGCCTGAGGCGGACTTCTTTTCAGGTATCTCCCCCACCAGGGCATCCGTAGTGAGGAGGAGGGCGGCGATGCTGGCCCCGTTTTGTAAGGCACTCCTTACCACCTTGGTAGGGTCAACGATGCCTGCCTCTATCATATCGGTATACCGTCCCTCCGCCACGTCAAACCCCTGGTTCCCCCGTCCTTCTGATAGAGACTTGACCTTATGGAGCACTACCTCGCCATCGTGGCCCCCGTTCTCGGCCAGTTGTTTGATAGGCGCCTCCAGGGCGGCCCTCAATATCTCACGCCCGGTGCGTTCATCCCCCACCAGTTCAAGGGTATCCAGCACCTTTGAGGCCCTGAGCAGGGCAACCCCGCCTCCGGGCAGTATGCCCTCTTCCACGGCGGCCCTGGTGGCATGGATAGCGTCTTCCAGCCTGGCCTTTTTCTCCTTCATCTCCGCCTCTGTGGCCGCCCCTACGTTTATCCTGGCCACGCCGCCTGCCAGTTTAGCCAGTCGCTCCTGGAGCTTCTCCTTGTCGTAGTCAGAGGTGGTGATTTGCAACTCATTCTTAATCTGTTCTATACGGCCCTGGACGGCCTCCCTTTTCCCTGCCCCTTCTACGATGGTAGTAGTTTCCTTATCTATGACCACCTTCTTTGCACTCCCCAGGTCCGGGAGGTCTAACTTGGCGAGCTGGATGCCCAGGTCTTCAAAGATGGCGTTAGCTTTAGTTACCACGGCGATATCCCCCAGCATGGCCTTCCTTCTATCCCCAAAACCTGGGGCCTTGACGGCACAGCATGGCAGGATTCCCCGGAGTTTGTTCACCACAAATGTGGCCAGGGCCTCCCCTTCCACGTCCTCGGCAATGACCAGTAAGGGGCGTCCTGCCCTTACCACCTTTTCCAGTAAAGGGATAAGGTCCTTGGCCTGGGAGAGTTTCTTTTCATGAATAAGTATTAGCGGCCTTTCCAGCACCGTCTCCATGGTCTCTTGGGAGGTAATGAAGTAGGGGGAGAGATACCCTTTATCAAATTGCATCCCTTCCACCCAATCCACCGTAGTCTCCATGGACCGCCCTTCCTCTACCGTAATGACCCCCTCCTTACCCACCCGCTCCATGGCATCTGCGATGTGTTGACCTATCTCCGTATCTCCATTGGAGGCGATGGTAGCTACCTGCTTAATCTCCTTTTTGCCAGCCACGGGGGTACTCATCCTGTTGAGTTCTGCCACTACCTTTTCAGTGGCCTTTTCTATACCCCTGCGGATGGCCGTGGCATTAGCGCCTGCGGCAACGTTCTTCAGGCCCTCCAGGAAGATGGCCTCTGCGATGACAGTGGCGGTGGTAGTGCCGTCCCCTGCCACGTCGCTGGTCTTAGAGGCTACCTCCTTGACCATCCTGGCCCCCAGGTCCTCATACGGGTCTTCCAGTTCAACCTCTTTGGCAACCGTCACCCCGTCTTTGGTCACGGTAGGAGAACCAAAACTCTTGGCTATAATTACGTTTCTACCCTTGGGCCCAAGGGTAACCTTTACTGCCTGGGCAGCCTTACTAAGGCCCCTGCGGATAACCTCGGAGGCCTCCTGCCTGTAAAGTATCTTCTTTGCCGCCATCTGTGCCTTCCTCTCCGTTCTGTAGGGGCAGGTCTTGCACCTGCCCTAGTATTTTAATCCGCCTTAGGTGGACGGATTGCCACTACAATTTATAATAAATTATTCTAAGACAGCCAGGACGTCATCCTGGGACATAAGGAGGTACTCCTCCCCCTCTACCTTTACCTCTGTCCCTGCGTAGGAAGTAAATATTACCTTATCCCCCTTTTTCAGGGAACTCTTCACCCGCTCCCCACTATCCAGGAGTTTCCCTTCCCCCACCTCTATCACCTTCCCCTGTTTAGGTTTTTCCTTGGCGGTATCGGGGAGGACAATCCCCCCGGCGGTCTTTTCCTCTGGCTCCAGCCTCTTTATTAACACCTTTTCTCCTAGTGGTTTTACCTTCGCCTTCATGTCTCCTTCTCCTTTTCTTGTCTCTGGAATGGCCCTGGCCCCGTACCGTAGGGTATCCGCCTCAGGCGGACTGGCCACTCTTGAAAACCCTCTAAGACCCACCTGTATGACCCCGTAGGGGCGACCCACCGGGTCGCCAGTATTGGGGGTGATTGGATAGCGATTTTTCCTCAGAAAGATGGGTGGGTACCGTCCCATTGTGGTGCATGGCAGACAGGCCACCTTTACCAGGATAGTATTTTTTTATCAAGCGTTCCACTGCAAATAGGATTACCTCCAGGTTCACGGGTTTGGATATGACCGTGTAGGCATTTGCAGAAAGGGCCTTTAGCATAAGCTCTTTTGTGGTATCCCCTGAGAGGAAGATGCACGGCAGTATCAGCCTCACCTCACGCTTTATGTGGCAAAAGGTATCAAGGCCGCTGATGTCTGGCAGGTTGGTATCCATTATAAGGGCGTGCAGGATAACCTCCCTGGCTATCTCAATGGCCTCCCTCCCGCTACCTGCCAAATAAGTATTATAACCCTTGGGCTCAAAGGTCTCCTGGAGACACTTCCTGTAGCCCTCGTCCTCATCAGTAATAAGCAGTGCGTACGGGGCTTCTTCCGGGGCGGTCTTGTCCGTCCTGGGCGGATTTGTATGATAAGTGGCCATCATGGCTGTCCTTGTTATAAAATACAGACCTTATTGTAAAATGCAAATACCATCGCAAAATATATACCAGTTGAACCCCACTTGTCCAGTCATATAAGGCTATTGTAGGGGCAGGTTTAAAACCTACCCTGCCTCGGCCCTTGACGAAAAAGCCGTTAAGCCCACCTAAGGAGGGCCTTTACCCTGCCACATTGGCAGTCCGCAGTAGGGGCGGGGTTACCCCGCCCCTACTGTTCCAGGGTGGCCTTTAAATGATATCTTACGGGTTTTTCTGTGGCCTCCAGGACGGTAACAGCCACGACTACCTCCTTTTCCCCATAGATGCCGCCGTTGTTATCTACCAGGATATTGGCCTCCTTGCCCTGATGTTCACTGACCCTGGTAAGAGAAGGGTCCTCCTTATTGGTCTCTATTACCTCTATCAAAAGTCCTGGAGAATCACCTTCCGCTATTATACCTAGTCTGCCTGCGGCGGGTAAAGAAAACCTGATATAGTCAATCCCATAGCCGCTTACCTCGGCCTCCCTTTCTGACGGATAAGAGGTAACGTCCTCACAAAAAGGACCAAAGGGCAGAGACAGGGACTTATAGGCATATAATCCGTTCTGCACCCCCGGGTCATTAATGTAAAGGGCCACCATCCAGTCGGCAAATAGGGAATTAAAGGTAGGGGCAGGTTTTACACCTGCCCCTGCGGCCGTGTGTTTAATGGCGTCATCAAAACCCTTTATCCCCTGTCCTGGTTCCCTTACCCACCAGCCAATAAATTCTGGACCCAGCCTGTCGTAGACGTAAGTGGCCCAGAGGAGACAGGCCCCGTAACTGGTGGCTCCATGCCCTGGAGCAACCAGCGGCCTGTCCGTATGCTTAAGGAAGGTCTCCACGTGGCGTTTGTCCGTATAATAACCACAGAGTATCATGCATAACTCCGAGAGGGCCTCGTTTACCCACCCTTCTTCTTCCTGGTCGTAACGCCAGTGGATGAGGTGCTGGAACTCATGGGCCAGGACGCCCAGGTGGTATTCACTGGCAGGGTCATGGGCATCTACACAAAGCATGTCCAGTTGGTTACTACCCTTTTCATTGGTCTGGTCCAGGTAACGGAAGAAACCGTCAAAGTGGTGGCCCCTGAATTCCCCCAGCTCGGAGATAAGGATATATATCTTTGGGTCGCCGTCCTTATCGGGAGGCAGACCGAAGGCCTCCGTGGCAATCTGATATATCCCCTTTTGGGGGTCGGCAGGGGTAGAACGGTCAAAGGCCTCTATAATCCTGTCCACATCGGCCTGGGTTACAGGTCTTAGCCAGTCCACATCGTTTACAAAC
>MHYW01000026.1 GCA_001828545.1 Planctomycetes bacterium RIFCSPHIGHO2_12_FULL_52_36 | reverse complement strand
GGCCATCGGACATGCCTTATGTAGGTCTGGACGTCTCCTTCCCCATGCTCTATGAGGCCAAGAAGTCCGTAGGGGCGTATTGCAATACGCCCCTACAAGTATGTGTATTTGCTGTTAAGGATGGGTAATCCGTCCCTTCGCTCCGCTCAAGGGTAGGCGAGATGTCATTGCGAGTCCGCCTGAGGTGGACGAAACAATCTCGTATTTCCCTTTATGGGTGACTGGAAGATTGTTCGCCAGAAGCGGACCTGCCTCAGGCACGAGGGACAAAGCCCCCTTACATCCTAAAAAATGAGAACTCTGCAAAAGTCTACCTTGTCATTCTGAGCGAAGCGAAGAATCTCGTTATTTAGCTGAGATTCTTCGGTCGCTTCGCTCCCTCAGAATGACATTTTGGGCGTTTTTCAGAGGTCTCAAAATAACAGAATAAGTTCCTCTGGCTTTACGCTGATGGAATCCATTATAATTTTGCTTATGGTGGCCTTTACGAAAGAAAATCCGGTATCCAGAGTTCAGAATACGGCAGGTAGAATTCTGTGTATTACATTCTGTATCCTGTATCCTGAATTCTGCTTTTCCGTTCAGGCCCTGGCAGGGGGACAGCCCTGGGAGATGACAAGGGAAGAACCCGCCTCAGGCGGACTGCGATTCCGCCTGACCAACACCGTCTTTGCCCATATAAAGGATTACTACATAGATTTCCATAACCTGGCAGCCACGGAGGTCGTGGGGGATGCCCTCAGGGGTATAGAGGGCATGGCACCCAACCTGAAAATAGACGTCCGCGAAAAAGAAGTCCTGGTCCAGTTGGGTGGCTCTACTAAGACCTTTGACACCGTAGGAATAAAGAACTGGCTGGTACTGCGGGAACTACTGAAAGAGATATTAACCTTCGTAGAATCTAGTGGTAGCACCACTGACAACAAGGGGAATTGTCCGTTAAGCACACCCGAGCTGGAGTACGCAACCCTGAATGGCATCTTGAATAGTTTTGACCCCTACTCCAGGCTGTACCGTCCAGAAGACCTGGAGAGGATAAAGAACCTGGGGTCAGGGAGTTTCATGGGATTGGGAATGGAGGTAGAATTTAAGGAGGGTTTTCTAACGGTAACGTACCTTCACAAGGACTCACCCGCCCATGAGGCAGGTCTGCAGCTCGGGGACAGGATAGTAGAGATAGAGGGAGAGGGCACCAGGAATATGGGTCTTACTGAGGCCCTGGGCCGCATGAGCGGCCCGCAGGGCACCAGCATCACCCTTTCGGTATGGAGGTCGGCGGTATCCAACTCGCCCATTAAAAAGCAAGGCCACTCTCATCAAAGCGGCAGGGCTGCTCCCGACGGAGGCGGCCAGATACTGAGCTTCACCTTGAAAACGGAGCGTATAGAGCCAGAGCCTGCTGAGTGGGCCCTCTTAGAAGGTGGCAGGGCCACTTCCGATAGTAGCGGAGACGCTCCCAATTATGGCCTGGGATACATAAAACTAAAGGGCTTCCAGGAGGGGGCCTTTTATTCCATGGTAAAAGCCATAAGAGGGCTGGAAGAGGTCGGGGGACTGAAGGGGCTGGTGCTTGACCTTAGAAATAATTATGGGGGGGTGATGGAGGAGATAATAAACGTGGCAGACCTCTTCCTCCCGGATGGAATCATCACCATAAAGACCCGAACCGGCGAGGTAATGCCCGAGTTTGTTACCGCCCGTCCCTCTGGGAGGGTAGAGGAGGCGTGTCCCATCGTGGTCTTGATGGACGGGGGGAGCGCCTCAGGTGCAGAGATATTGTCAGCCACCTTAAGGGACAATGGGCGGGCCTTGCTCGTGGGGGAGCAAACCTTTGGCAAGGCATGCATCCAACAGGTCTTCCGCCTCCATGGAAGGCACACCCTCAAACTAACCACCGCCAAGTATTTTACCCCCGGGGGCGAATATATAAACCTTAGGGGCCTTACCCCAGACATCCTCCTTGTACCAATAAAGGTGGAAGGGGATAAGACTGCCCTTACCTGCAGGACCCATTATGCCCAGGCTACAGGGGCAGGTTTGAAACCTGCCCCTACTGGTGACAATGGTGAGGGCATGGCACACCGTGACCCTATTATCCTGTGCTATCTGGAAAGGAAAGAGGTGGTAGGCCCACCTCCACCAGTGGAATACGCCTCGGGTAGCAAGGCCGCTCCCGTCAGTGGATTTCAAAAAGACTTCCAGATACAACTGGCTAAGAACCTCCTAAAAGCGGTCCTTTCTAACGGTAACAGGGCCTCCCTGGGGGTAGTAAAAGAGTACCAGGCCGAAGAGGATAGTAGGATTGTAAAGGCCCTGGAGTCCAGGAAGATAGACTGGTCCACGGGAGCGACTGAGGGAATCCCTGTCTCTGTTGCCAGTCTAGCCATTGATAAAGAAGAGGTAGAGGCAGGAGATACCGTCACCCTCACCCTCTCTGTGGAAAATCGTGGGGAATACCCCCTTTTCAGGGTCCTGGCAGAAGGCATCTCAGGAAATCCTACCCTTAACGGACTGGAGTTCCCTATGGGAAAGGTAGAACCAGGTAAAAAGGTCAGTCATAGCCTTAAAATAAAAGTCCCTGATGATTCACTGGACAGGCATGATGAAATAGTATTGAGGTTCACGGAGGATAACGGGTTTCCTCCCGCAGATATTGTGGACTGGGTTACTATCTGGGCCCACCCAACCCCCTTATTTGCCTACTCCTGCCAATTGCCCCGGGTCCAGACAGTTTCCGCCTCAGGCGGACCAGGTATAGATAAGGCGGTATCCGCCTCAGACGGACCAGCAAAAAAGACTGGAAAGGAGACGGAACTCTTGCTGAAGGTGAAGAATATAGGTCATGGGGTATCCCATCGGAACGTGGTGGTACTGAAAGGAGATGAAGAGGCAGGAGTGACGGTCCTGAAGGGGCGGCAAGAACTTGGTGTACTGAAACCTGGTGAAGAGAGGGAGGTAAAACTCGCCTTCACCTTTACGCCACCTGGTGTGGGTCCACTCCCAACCACGGCTAGACCACTAAGGCTGCTTATCACGGACATCCTTCTGGGTGCCCAGTTATCTGCCAGGTTACCCCTACAAACCCAGTATCCTATTGGCACGGGGCAGGAAGAAAGGGGTACGGAGGAGGTATCCGGCCTGCCACCTTCCATAATCCTTCAGAATGCCGTCCTGCTGGCCACGGAGGGGTTCGTGGAGTTATCCTTCACGGCAAGAGACGACCGTCACCCGGAAGGAGCCTACGTGCTGGTAAATGAACGCAAGGTCTTCTTCGGTTATAACCCTGAACCAACCCCGGAGCATACCTTCACCGCCAGCCTCCCCATAACCAGGGGCCCTAACCTTGTCAGGATAGTGGCCTACGATGACCAGGGACTCTCCACAGAGAAGGCATTTGTGATTACGGGAAGGTAAGGCAGTCGTCAGGATTCTGTATTCTGTATTCTTGATTCTATATTCCGAATCCTGTATCCTGTACTCTGTCATGAAAGTCGGCATAGCAGGGGCAACGGCCTATACCAGTCTTGAGTTAATCAAGCTCCTCCTGAGGCACCCAAGGGTAGAGATTAGTTACCTGGGGGTCAGGAGGGAAGGCTCTCCCAGGATATCCGAGATATTCCCCTCCCTGAGGCGGTTGATAGAGTTGCCCTGCTCGGGGCTTGAACCTGAGGACGTCCCTAAGGGGGTGGAACTCCTCTTCGTCACCCTCCCACCAAAGGTCTCCATGAACTACGTCCCCAAGTACCTACGGAGGGGAGTGAGGGTTATTGACTTCAGTGCAGACTATCGTTTTAAGGACCCCGCTGTCTATGAGAAATGGTATAAGGTCTCCCATACCGACCCGGAGGGTCTTAAGAGGGCGGTATACGGCCTGCCGGAGTTGTATCGTAAAGAGATAATAGGGGCATCCCTGGTGAGTAACCCCGGGTGTTACCCTGTCTCCACCATCCTTCCCCTTGCCCCTTTATTAAAGAAAGGGCTCGTGGAGCCTACGGATATAATCGTGGATTCCAAGTCTGGGGTGTCGGGGAGGGGGCGGGAGGCAACGGAGGCCTCCCATTATTGCGAGTGTAATGAGAATATAGAGGCCTACAGCGTGGGCACCCACCGTCATACCCCTGAGATAGAAGAGGTGCTTATGGACAGGACGGGGATGAGGGTAAAGGTATACTTTACGCCCCACCTGGCCCCCATGGACCGTGGGATCCTCTCCACCATATACGCCAGGCACAAGGGGAGTATAGGAGAGGAGGCCTTGAGAGAGGCCCTAAAGAATTTCTATAAAGAAGAACCTTTCGTCCGTATAAAAGAGGCAGGGGAGTTCCCCAGGACAAAGGAGGTTACGGATACCAACTTCTGTGACATCTCCCTGAATGTGGTAGGGGAGAGGGTCATCCTCCTCTCGGCGATAGATAACCTCATCAAAGGTGCCTCAGGGCAGGCAGTGCAGAATATGAACGTGATGTTTGGGTTTGAGGAGGCGCTGGGGCTTCTGTAGGGACATGAATGGATATTGTCCAGGCTAAAAATCAGATTGTGGCCTTAAATACCCTGGAAGAAGCAAAAAAGATGGTATCGCATCTACTTAACATCCCTTCTAAACGAATGTGGTCCAGCTATGACGAAGAAGCAGATGTCCTGTATTTAAATTTTAAGAAACCTGCTCATGCCGATGACAGCAAAATGACAACGGACGATATTATCGTCCGTTACGAGAAGGGTGAGATAATTGGTATTACTATACTAAATGCCAGCAAGCGTTTTAAGGAAAGCTAGTTACGGCTACCATGGTTTAAGTTCAAAAGTCCCACCAAAGTACCCCTTCCTCTCGGCCTCTCCCAGTTGCATGATACCGCGCAGTTCCACGGCCCACTCAGTGACAGCAACCCTGGCGTGGCCGAACTTTGTAAAGTCCTTTACATTTACGAGACTATCCTTACCCGCCCGTGTGTCTGTAAACCGTATGACCGTCTTACCACTGGCGGCATCAACCAGGCGTCCCTCTATGGCAACCTCGCCCTTGGAGAGCGGCATGGCTATGACGGCACTGGTGATGACATTAGAGCCCACGTCCACCGGGGCGAGCTTTACCAGGGCCGTCTCAAGGACCAATGTTTCGCTTGCCTTCGCAGGGGACTGATTGATAAGATAGGATTTCCCCAATTCCTCCGCAAACTCTTGCTTCATAAAGTCGGTGAGTTCTTTCACTTCCATCTGGTTGTACTGCTCGTCATACCACCTTAGCTTTTGCAAATAATCTATGTTCACCGGCTTGATGACGATATTCTTATAGGTCTTAAAGTCTACCCCTGGTTCGGCATAAAAACGATGGAAGTTTTTGGTCTGCACCATGTTTGAGTAGTCTCCAAGAAACCCTGTCTGCTTGTGAGGCTTTGTTGCACATGAGACCAGGAGGCAGAGACTAACGAACAGTACGACCACCGGGAGTGACTTGATATTTCTAATATCTTTCACTGGACTATCTTCTTCCAAAATTCTTATTAGAGGAAGTCTTCACGTCCTCCGGGGTCTTTCCTGCCTTGACGTCGTCCTGGACTGCCTTATAGACGTCCTGCTGTAATTTAACGGACAGTTCCCTCACCGCCGTACTCATGGCCACAACGACTGATAACGGTTCTTTTTTCTCACAGACGGCAGAATAGTGGTAGTTCCTCTGGAAGAGTATCTTCTTCGCTGACTCTTTGGATGGGGACTTAATAAAGGTAACCTCCAGGTCAATGACGGCGGTCCAGTCTTTACCTAAATCCTCTTCGGAGATCTCATGGACGTGGCCCAGAATCTCATAATCCCATATCATGCCCCCCGGAATAGGCGTAACGGCACGGTAACAGCCAGAATCCTGGAGGTCTTTTAAGAGTGCATTCTTAACCATCGCACTCGGGTTTGTGATCCAGCGGTGATAATAATAGGCCTGTCGTTTGAAGGTATCCTCTTTGTAGATTATCCTGTCGTGGTCATAAGTAGAGGCAATAGTAAAATTGCGCATACCCAATATTACATCCAGCGGCTCTGAGGCAGGAGAACCCATGGGGCCATATTCAATCTGGTAATAATCAACCTTTGCCGGAGGGTGTTGTAGATTAAGACAGCCAGTGTACAGGAGCAGGGATATAAATGCCAGGCCGAGATGTGAATTCATGTCTAATCCCTGGAAATCACCCTTGGTTGAGGGGGTTGGCTAAAGAGCATGGCGGAGGGGCTTTGTTTGAGTGTCTGGTTTAACTCCTTAACCGTTTCTCCGGTAGCCCTCAAGATATCGTCCATTTCCAACATGTTTTGCAGCTCAACTGTCGTTGCGTTTAGATTGCGTGATAAGAGTATCCCTTCTTCCAGGAAGGCATTCGTCTTCTTAGAAAGCGTCTTGGCATCAAGGTCAGCCATTAGCTCATTAAGAGATTTGACGGTGGTATTTAGGTTTCCGACAGTCTCGTGCAACTTAAGATCTGCAAAGAGTTTGTTTGAATTATCCAGTAAGGTACTAAGTTTATCAGAGATTAGCTTAACGTCAAGCTGGTTGACGTTTTTCAAGGTCTTGTCAATTGCACCAGTAAGTTGCTCCAGGCTGGAAAATTGAGAAGGGATAACAGGATATTTTGGCTCAAAGGATAATTTCACCGGTTTGGCGTCCGTACCCTCTTTCAGGGCCTCAACCTCAATGTATCTCAGGCCTGTTATGCCTGCATATTCTACACGTGCGGTAAACTCTGGTTTCATGTTGAATGATGAGTCAATCCTCATCACGACCTCAACGTGTTCCCCGTCCTGGGCGACATTAATCTCTGCAACGCGTCCTATCTTGACTCCTTTGTACTTTACTGGGGCATCCGGGTCTAGACCTGTGGTGGTCTCAGAGAAGTAGCTTACGTAGGTAGTCCTGTCCTCTGCTCCTAGCCAGGAGAATAGTCCAATTACTGCCCCCACAGCCAGGACAATACCCACTATAACAAAAATCCCAACCCTAACTTTTAGAGCCGTACCAGCCATGGCAAAGACCTCCTATCAGTCAGTCCACTAACTTCTGTGTCCTACTTTAACTAACCTAGACGCTTAAGCCCTCTCCGACCTGACGGTTAAAGAAATTCCTGACAAAGGGGTTGTCACTCTTATCCCTCAACTCCGCAGGGCTACCTTCGGCTATGATGTTCTTTTCCCTTTTATCCAGCATGATTACCCTGTGCGCAATAGAGTAAATACTTGGTAGTTCGTGGGTCACCACGACCATGGTTGTCCCAAGGCTGGCGTTTAATTGCACAATTAGATTATCAAGGCCTGCGGAGGTAACCGGGTCCAAACCGGCAGAGGGTTCGTCAAGGAAGAGTATCTCCGGGTCAAGTGCCATAGCGCGTGCAATACCCGCCCTCTTTCTCATCCCTCCGCTGAGTTCGGCCGGCAGATACCCCTCATACCCACGAAGGCCCACCATATTTAGTTTCATGCGTACCAGGAAATCAATTGTCTCCCTGGGCAGAGACGTATATTCTTGTAATGGCAGTGCAATGTTTTCGGCAATCGTCATTGAACCTAACAGTGCGCTGGACTGAAAGAGTACGCCAAACTTCCGCAAGATTTGCAGGCGTTTCTTGCCTTCCGCAAGGACTATGTCTCTTCCCTCTATGAGGACCTGCCCCCTGTAGGGGTCATGAAGTCCAATCATATTTTTCAACAAGGTGCTCTTCCCGCACCCGCTTCCTCCCAGGATTATAAATATCTCACCCCGGTAGATGTCAAAGTTTACATTGTCAAGGGTTACCTCGCCCCTGTATCCGGCAGTCAGACCTCTAACCTGTATAATCAGGGTTTTCCCCATGATATTACCATTTAACGTAGTTAAACATTAGAGTAAATAGGGCGTCATAGAGGATGATAAGGAAAATCCCTGACACTGCGGCAGAGGTGGTGGAACGACCTACCCCCTGTGCCCCACCCTCCACTTGCAGTCCCCTCATGCACCCAACGCCTGATATAAGCAGGGCAAATACCATGCTCTTGAAATAGCCAGAGAACACGTCAAGTATACCAAGGGCCCTCTGCGTCTGCAATATATAACCCCACGGCGTCAGGTCCAGAAATACCACCCCTACCACCAACCCCCCTAAGATGCCAACCACGTCAGACATCAAGGTCAGGGTGGGGACGGTAATTAGGGCCGCCAGGACCTTGGGTATGATTAAAAAGCGGGTGGGATCAAGCCCCATGACCTTTAAGGCATCTATCTCCTCGGACACCTTCATCGTACCAATCTCTGCGGCAAAGGCGGTACCCGACCTGCCAGCTACTATGATGGCGGTCATGAGCGGGCCTAATTCTCTGACAATGGAGAGTCCTACCAGGTTGGCCACAAAGATATCGGCCCCAAATTGCCTGAGCTGGACTGCGGCCTGGAAGGCCATTATAAAACCCACAAGGAAGCTAATGAGCAGTACAATAGGTACGGCCTCTATCCCTGTCCTCTCCATATAGAGAAAGGCATCATTCCACCGTACTTTATTGGGATACCTGAAGGCATAACCCAGCGCCAGTGTAACGTCCCCGAGGTAAACAAACGTAAAGCGCGTATCATTTATAAAGTTCAAGCTGGCCCCGCCAAGGAGCGCAATAAGGCTAGGGCCTTTCTCTATCAGGCGGTCCCTCTCACTCAGCAGCGACTCCAGGTTAAGTATCTCAAATAACCCTTGAATCTCTGGCTTGATATTTATTAGCCTTACGTGAGAACCCTGTTTCTCCAGCCTCAATCTTGTCTGGGCAATAATGGCGGCGGCGGTGCTGTCAAAATAGCTAATCTCACCAAGGTCTAATGTCACGTCTCCGACTGGCCCTCCGGACAGGTAGTTTGTCAAGTCGGCGAAGAACCTGGAGGAGTTTGCTGACGACACGCTACCACTAAGTTTAAGATGCCAGTGCTCAGCCCCTTCCTTTTCAACTGCAATGTGATACCCAGGACTTACTTTAGCTTGTTTCATCGTCTAAAATGGCCTTTTACAACATGCCCCTTGCAATTAGAATCATGTGTACATTATTTTATTGGCAAAGAAATGTCAATGGCGTAGGGCGGGGGAGTAAAAATTCTTGACACCCAGGTATCAATTTTGTAACATAACGCCTGCCCTGGGCAAAATTTAGCTAATTCCTGGTACTATTGGAGAGGTTCACTCTAAACTGTAGTGGTACACGTTAGGTTTTCCCCCAGTCCAACTGGATTCCTGCACGTTGGAGGTGCCAGAACGGCCCTGTATAACTGGCTCTTCGCCAGGCACCACGGTGGCACCTTCAGCCTGAGGATAGAGGATACAGACCGCCAGAGGTCCAGTCAGGAGTTCACAGAGGACATCCTGGAAGGTATCAAGTGGCTGGGCCTTGACTGGGATACTGGCCCAATCTTCCAGAGCCAGAGACTGGAGCTATACAACCGATACATAGAAACGCTCCTCTCTTCCGATAAGGCCTATCACAGTGAAGAGGAGGGGAAGAAGGCCGTTCGTTTCAGGATGCCCCACGATGCGCTGGAATTTAAAGACCTCATCAGAGGCACCATCACCTTTGATGCCTCTCTAATTGAGGATTTTGTACTGAGGAAGGCAGATGGGTTTCCTACCTACAACTTTGCCTGCATGGTGGACGATGCCGAGATGCGGATAACCCACGTAATCAGAGGGGACGACCACATCGCCAATACCCCAAAACAGCTTGCCCTCTATAAGGCCCTGGGGCTAGAGCCCCCGCAGTTTGCCCACCTGCCCATGATACTCGGAGAAGACGGCGCCAGGCTCTCAAAACGCCATGGGGCTACTGCCGTTAAAGAGTACAGGGATTTGGGCTACCTGCCGGACGCCTTGATAAATTTTATTGCCCTGTTAGGGTGGTCTCCAGGGGAGGACCGGGAGGTAGTCTCACGGGAGGAAATGGTCAAGTGTTTTACCCTGGAACGGGTGGGGAGTACCAGCGCCCGTTTTGACAAGACCAAGCTAGACTGGATGAACAGTCTGTATATCAGACAGACACCTGCCGGGGAACTGCTCAGGGGACTAAAACCCTTCCTGAGTCGTGCAGGTGTGGACGTAGGAGGTCTGGAGGAGTCCTGGCTGAAGGCCCTTGTAGAACTCTACAGAGAGAGGTTTAAAACCCTTCAGGACTTCTTCCTCCAGACTTCTTTCTTTTTCACCGAAGAAGTGGAGTATCAGCCAGAGGTAGTAGACAAATTCCTTAAGAAGGAAGCCCTCACTGGTGTCCTCCAGGAGGTTCACGACGAGCTTTCTGGCCTGGAAGATTTCAAGAAGGAGACCCTGGAGGGTTGTCTGAGAAGGTTGGTGGAGAGTAAACACATCGGCTTTGGCAAGCTGGCACAGCCTCTGAGGGTGGCAATCACGGGCAGGACGGTTAGTGCCGGAATATTTGAGACCATGGAGCTACTGGGTAAGGAGAAGACCCTGAAGAGACTGTCCCATTGTCTCCATACTTTCTGCAGGGCAGAAAGTTCGCCTGAGGCAAATCTGCCCAGGGCATAACGTCTAGACCTCGCACGACAGTTAAAATCCAATGGAAAGAGGACGGACGGTAGCATTATATTATTTTGGGGAGACTGGTAGATGCCTTTATTAGTGGTAGGTTCCGTAGGACTTGATTCAGTGGAGACCCCCCACGGGAAGGTGGAGGAGGTACTCGGGGGTTCAGCCATTTATTTCTCCTGGGCGGCCCATTTCTTTGCCCCTGTGAGACTGGTAGGCGTGGTGGGCACCGACTTCCCTAAACACTTCAGGGAACTCCTCTCTAAAAGGGCTATTGATACCACCGGACTGGAAGAGATAGAAGGAAAGACCTTCCGTTGGAGGGGCCGCTATCAGGGCAACATGCACAGTGCTACTACCCTGGCGGTAGAGCTTAACGTCTTTGAACGATACGAACCCAGGGTCCCTGCAACCTTCCTGGACAGCCGGTTCGTATTCCTGGCCAACGGACTGCCTTCCCTCCAGCAGCGGGTACTTGAGCAGATAAGGGGACCAGAGTTTGTGGCCGCCGACACGATGAACCACTGGATAAACGAAAAGAAGGGGGAACTACTGGAGGTACTCAAAAAGATAGACGCCCTCATACTAAACGATGAGGAGGCCAGACAGCTGACAGGCCATCCTAACCTTATCAAGGCCGCCAGGAGCATCCAGGCAATTGGACCTAAATATATAATAGTTAAGAAAGGCGAACACGGTGCCATACTGGTCACCCCGCGAGGTCTTTTCCTTATGCCCGGTTACCCAACGGAACATGTTAAGGACCCCACTGGTGCTGGAGATAGTTTCGCAGGGGGCGTCATGGGCTATCTGGCCAAGCGTGGGACCGTAACGGAGGAGACCCTTAAACAGGCTATGGTTTATGGTACTATAATTGCGTCTTTTAACGTGGAGGACTTTAGTATCCAGCGGCTCAATCGTCTAACCATGGAAGACATAGAGGGCCGGAAGAGGGAGTTTGAGACCATGGTGAGGTCCCATTAGTGGGAGACTTTAGTCCTTATCTCCCCACAAACCTTTACTCTTTTAGGAAGGAGGTAGAGAATTGGAAACCTTCGGTCGCCATCTTGTACTGGAAATGTGGGATTGCGACAGGGAAATCCTGAACAACGCAAAAAGGTTGAGAGAAATTCTACGCAAGGCCGCTGAGGAAGCAGGGGCCACAGTAATCAGGGTCTTTTGCCACGAGTTCAACCCGAAGGGAGTAACCGGGGTGGCACTCCTGGCCGAGTCTCATCTGACCATCCATACCTGGCCAGATGAGGGGTATGCGGCCGCAGACATCTTCACGTGTGGGCAACATACAGACCCACAACTAGCGGCCCAGCACCTCATCTCAAGTTTAAAGGCCAAAGACTCTACCACCTTTGA